>NZ_JBWKJZ010000001.1:0-215438 GCF_056431945.1 Streptomyces sp. NPDC045778 | reverse complement strand
CACCCCCCAGAAGGACAAGGAACCCCCCCCCCCCCCCCCCCCCCCCCCCCCCCCCCCCCCGCCCCCCCCCCCCCCCCCCCCCCCCGGGCCGCGCACAGTGCTTGCTTACCTCATCCGGCGCCTGATCGCCGTCATCATCATGGTGCTGGTCGTACTGCTCGCGACCTTCACCGTCTTCTTCATGCTGCCCAAGTGGGCTGGACAGGACATCGCCGTCCTCTTCGCCGGCAAGCAGGCCGGAGCCGAGCAGCTCGCCGGCATCCGGACCAAGCTGGGTCTCGACGACCCGCTGATCGTCCAGTTCTGGGACTTCATCAAGGGCATCCCGCTGGGCCGGGACTACGCCAACGGCAGCGACGTCACGCACTGCCCGGCGCCCTGCTTCGGCTACTCCTTCCGCACCGAGGCGCCCGTCTGGGAGACCCTCAAGGACGCCCTGCCCGTGACCGGCGCGCTCGCCGCCGGCGCCTGTGTGCTGTGGCTCGCCGCCGGTGTCGCCACCGGTGTGGTCTCCGCGCTCAAGCGGGGCACCGTCTGGGACCGCGCCGCGATGACCACCGCCCTCGGCGGCGTCTCGCTGCCCGTCTTCTTCACCGGCATGGTCGCGATGGGCATCTTCGTCCACAACCTGGGCTGGGTGAAGATCGCCGACAGCCTCTCCACGGACGACAGCATCGACGTCTGGTTCCAGACCCTGATCCTGCCGTGGATCGTGCTCGCCTTCCTCAACGCCGCGATGTACGCGCGCCTCACCCGCGCCACCATGATGGAGGTCCTCGGCGAGGACTACATCCGCACCGCGCGCGCCAAGGGCCTCGGCGAGTCCGTCGTCATCCGCAGACACGCCCTGCGCTCCGCGATGACACCGATCCTCACCGTCTTCGGACTCGACCTCGGCGTCCTCATGGGCGGCGCCGTGCTCACCGAGTCCACCTTCAACCTTCCGGGCCTCGGCCTCGAAGCGGTCAGGGCCATCAGCAGCAAGGACCTGCCCGTGATCCTCGGCGTCACCTTGTGCGCGGCCCTCGCCATCGCCGTCGCCAACCTCGTCGTGGACCTTCTGTACGCCGTCATTGACCCGCGAGTGAGGCTGGGATGACCGAACTGAGCAAGAGCGGTGCCGCGGTGGGCGAGCCCACCACCGGTTCCGCGGCACCCACCGCCTTCCTCGAGGTCCGCGACCTCAAGGTGCACTTCCCCACCGACGACGGCCTGGTGAAGTCCGTCGACGGACTGACCTTCTCCCTGGAGAAGGGCCGCACCCTCGGCATCGTCGGCGAGTCGGGATCCGGTAAGTCCGTGACCTCGCTCGGCATCCTCGGCCTGCACACGGCCGGGCAGTACGGCCGCCGCAAGCCGCAGCTGTCCGGCGAGATCTGGCTGAACGGCACCGAGCTGCTCAGCGCGCCCCCGGACCAGGTGCGCAAGCTGCGCGGCCGCGAGATGGCGATGATCTTCCAGGACCCGCTGTCCGCGCTGCACCCGTACTACTCCATCGGCAAGCAGATCACCGAGGCGTACCGGGTCCACCACGACGTGGACAAGAAGGTCGCCCGCAAGCGCGCCATCGAGATGCTCGACCGCGTCGGCATCCCGCAGCCGGACAAGCGGGTGGACTCCTACCCGCACGAGTTCTCCGGCGGCATGCGCCAGCGCGCGATGATCGCGATGGCCCTGGTCAACAACCCGGAGCTGCTGATCGCCGACGAGCCCACCACGGCGCTCGACGTGACGGTCCAGGCCCAGATCCTGGACCTGATCAGGGACTTGCAGAAGGAGTTCGGCTCCGCGGTCATCATGATCACCCACGACCTGGGCGTCGTGGCGGAGATGGCCGACGAGCTGCTCGTGATGTACGGCGGGCGCTGCGTCGAGCGCGGCTCGGCCCAGGAGGTCTTCTACGAGCCCCAGCACCCCTACACCTGGGGCCTGCTCGGCTCGATGCCGCGCATCGACCGCGAGGAGACCGAGCGCCTCGTCCCGGTCAAGGGCTCCCCGCCCAGCCTCATCAACCTGCCGAGCGGCTGTGCCTTCAACCCGCGGTGCCCCTACGCCGACGTGCCCAAGGACAACATCACGCGGACAAAGCGCCCGGAGTTGACCGAGGTCGGCTCCGGCCACTTCTCGGCCTGCCACATGTCGCGCGAGGAGCGCACCCGGATCTGGACCGAAGAGATTGCGCCGAAGCTGTGACCGAGAAACGTGACGTGGCGCGGGACGAAGCCGCCGTGGCAGAGAAAGCCGAACAGATGACGATCCCGGAGCAGACGAAGAAGCCGTCGGATGTGAAGTCCGGGGAGACGCTGCTCAAGGTCGAGGGCCTGGTCAAGCACTTCCCCATCAAGAAGGGGCTGCTCCAGCGCCAGGTGGCGGCCGTGCAGGCCGTCGACGGCCTCACCTTCGACGTGCGCTCCGGCGAAACCCTCGGCGTCGTCGGCGAGTCCGGCTGCGGCAAGTCGACCATGGGCCGGCTCATCACGCGGCTGCTCGAACCCACCAGCGGGCGGGTGGAGTTCGAGGGCGTGGACATCACCCACCTGGGCACCGCGCGGATGCGCCCGCTGCGCCGCGACGTCCAGATGATCTTCCAGGACCCGTACTCCTCGCTGAACCCGCGCCACACCATCGGCACGATCGTGGGCGCGCCGTTCAAGCTCCAGGGCGTCAAGCCCGAGGGCGGCCTGAAGAAGACCGTCCAGGAGATGCTGGAGCGCGTCGGCCTCAACCCGGAGCACTACAACCGCTACCCGCACGAATTCTCCGGCGGTCAGCGCCAGCGCATCGGCATCGCCCGGGCGCTCGCGCTCAAGCCGAAGCTGGTGGTGGCCGACGAGCCCGTCTCCGCCCTCGACGTCTCCATCCAGGCGCAGGTCGTCAACCTCCTCGACGACCTCCAGGACGAGCTGGGCCTGACCTACGTGATCATCGCGCACGACCTGTCGGTCATCCGGCACGTGTCCGACCGGATCGCGGTGATGTACCTCGGCAAGATGGTGGAGCTGGCGGACCGCAAGGACCTCTACACCAAGCCGATGCACCCGTACACCAAGGCGCTCCTGTCCGCGGTGCCGGTGCCCGACCCCAAGCGGCGCGGCACCAAGAGCGAGCGCATCCTGCTGCGCGGCGACGTGCCCTCGCCGATCGACCCGCCCACCGGTTGCCGCTTCCACACGCGCTGCTGGAAGGCGACGGAGATCTGCGCGGTCAAGGAGCCGCCGTTCCTCACGCTCGAACCCGGCCACCAGGTGGCCTGCCACCACCCGGAGAACGCGGCCGACCAGGCTCCCGAGGACACCAAGCTGCTGTCGGTGGCGCGGGAGGCGATCGACGTGGTGACGGTCACCACGGCGGCGGACGAGGCGGAGGCCGCGCCGGAGGCCAAGGCCGAGCCCGCGGCTGAGCCTGAGGCCGAGGCTGCGCCCGCGGCTGAGCCGGAGGCCAAGGCCGAGCCCGCGGCTGAGCCTGAGGCCGAGGCTGCGCCCAAGGCCGAGCCCGAGCCCGCGCCTGCGGCTGAGGCCGAGGAGGGCGCCGGGGCCGACGCTCCCGCCGCCAAGGAGGCCCCCGCCAAAAAGGCCGCGATCAAGAAGGCCGCCGACAAGGAGTGATCCGCCGCGTCGCGGCGGACATTCCCCGTCCGCCCGCCTCTTCTCGGGGCGGGCGGACGAGCGTTTCGAGCCCGTCCGGCGATTGAGGACGAGCGCGCAGCGCGACGCGGGCGCGGCGAAGCGGGCCGAGCGGGCAGCGGGACCCGGGCGCGCTTCGGTCGGGGGATCTCACCCGGCGGGTGAGAATGGCGCGTGCTTCAGGATTTGTTCAGCCCCTCCGTCCAGCATGCCCTGGACATCGCCGGAATCTTCGTCTTCGCGATCTCCGGCGCCCTCCTCGCCGTCCGCAAGAACTTCGACGTCTTCGGCATCGCCGTGCTCGCCGAGGTCACCGCGCTGGGCGGCGGACTCTTCCGGGACCTGGTGATCGGCGCGGTGCCGCCCGCCGCCTTCACGGACCTCGGCTACTTCCTCACCCCGCTGCTCGCCGCGCTCCTCGTGTTCTTCCTGCACCCCGTGGTCGAACGCACCCAACTCGCCGTGAACATCTTCGACGCCGCGGGCCTCGGCCTGTTCTGCGTCACCGGGACGACCAAGGCGTACGACTACGGCCTCGGCCTCACCGCGTCCGCGACGCTCGGCCTCGCCACCGCGGTGGGCGGCGGCGTGCTGCGCGACATCGTCGCCAACGAGGTGCCGTCCCTGGTCCGCTGGGACCGTGACCTGTACGCGGTGCCGGCCGTCGTGGGCGCGGCGATCGTCGCCCTGTGCCTGCGCTACGACGCCCTGAACGGCTTCACGACAGGCCTCGCGATCGTCACGGCCTTCGTGCTTCGGCTGCTCGCGATGCGCTACCACTGGCGGGCGCCCAGGGCGTGGAACCGCCGGTCCACGGCGGCCGAGGACGGCGCCTGACTGCGACTGACCGCGCTGGGCCGCGCCTGACCACGTCCGAGGGTAAAAAGCTACCGCTTAGTAGTTTCCTGTTGTACGTTGTCGGCATGGCGGAAACAGCTGCGGCGCCCGTGCCGCGCGCGACGATCGGCAACAGCGAGTTCGACCGCGACACCGAGGTCCTCGCGCGCGAACCCGGCGTCTACGACACCGAACTCTCGGCGGGCTGGACCATCATCAGCGCCGTCAACGGCGGCTACCTCCTGGCCCTCGTGGGCCGCGCGCTCGCGCACGCGCTGCCGCACTCCGACCCGTTCACGGTCTCCGCGCACTATCTGACGGCGTCCGAGCCGGGCCCCGCCGTCGTCCGTACGCAGACCGTGCGGGCGGGGCGCGGCCTGTCGACGGGGCAGGCGTCCCTGTACCAGGTGGAGGGCGGGCGCGAGGTCGAGCGGCTGCGCGTCGTCGCCTCGTACGGCGACCTCGACGCGCTGCCCGACGACGTGCGCACCTCGGCGCTGCCGCCCGCCTTGCCGCCGGTCGAGCAGTGCTTCGGCCCCGACGACGCGCCCGACCTCGGCGCGGTGCCGGGCAGCTCCGCGATCGCCGACCGGCTGTGGCTGAAGCTCGACCCGGCGACGCTCGGGTGGGCGCTTGGCGCGCCGTCCGGGAAGGGCGAGATGCGCGGCTGGTTCGGCCTGGCGGACGGGCGTGACCCGGATCCGCTGTCGCTGCTCCTCGCGGTGGACGCGCTGCCGCCGACGGCGTTCGAGATGGGGCTCTCCGGGTGGGTGCCGACCATCGAGCTGACGGCCCACATCCGGGCCAGGCCCGCGCCCGGGCCGCTGCGGGTCTCCATCACCACGCGCAATCTGGCCGGAGGGTTCCTGGAGGAGGACGCGGAGGTCTGGGACACGGCCGACCGCCTGGTGGCCCAGTCCCGCCAACTGGCGAGGGTCCGCGTCTGACCGCCCTGCCGGTCCGCAGGCGACCTCGCTGTGAGCAGTCGTCCCGCGGGGCGGGACGGGTGGGCACAGCGCCGAGGTGCCGCGCAACCGCTCCACCAGGTCCTTGCCCCGCCCTGGCGGGAGAGCCTCACGCCGTCAGGCAGACCCCCGCGTACGACACCCCGGCCACCACCACCCACGCGCACAGCCCCACCAGGGCCACCCGGCCCCCCGTGCGGGCCAGCGACCGCAGGTCCACCGCGCTGCCGAGGCCGAAGAGAGCAGCCCCGAGGAGCAGTTCCTGGGCGAGGGCGGCCGTGTCGAGGGCGGCCCCGGGGAGGAAGCCCGTACTGCGGACGCCCACCATCACCAGGAACCCGGCGACGAAGAGCGGCACCACGGCAGGGCGCCGCTCGCCCGGCGCGGCCACGCCCCGGGCCCGTACGGAGACGGCGACCGCGGCGACGAGCGGCGCGAGCACGGCCACCCGCATCAGCTTCACGAGCACGCCCTCACCGAGCGCGCCGCCCCCGGCGGTCTGCGCGGTCGCCACGACCTGCCCCACGTCGTGCACGCTGGCCCCGACCCACCGTCCGAACTCCGCGTCGGTGAGCCCCAACGGCGCCTGGAGCAGCGGAAGTACGGCGATCGCGAGCGTGCCGCACAGCGTGACGACGGCCACGGACACGGCCGTGTCGCGCTCCTCGCTCTTCGACACGTCACCGACCGCGCCGATCGCGGACGCGCCGCAGATCGAGTAGCCGGTGGCGATGAGCAGGGGCTGGTCGCCGGGGAGCCCGAGCCTGCGGCCGAGCCACCACGTGCCGAAGAAGGTGGCGGCCACCGTCACGAGCACCATCGCGACGGTCTGCCAGCCGACGCCGAGTACGTCGTCCAGGCTGAGCTTCAGGCCGAGGAGTACGACACCGACGCGCATCAGGCGCTTCGCCGCGAAGGTGAGCCCGGCCTTGGCCGGGCCGCGTACCCACGCGCGCGTACCGGGCACGTGCGCGGCGAGCAGACCGAGCAGGATGGCGACGGTCAGCATCGGCACACCGGGCACCAGCCGGTGCGTCAGCCAGGCGAGCGCCACCGCGGCCGCGGCGAGGGCGAGCCCCGGCCAGGGACCGGGCGCGGACGCGGGCCCGGCGGCGGGCGCGGCGGCGGGCGCGGCCTTCGCCGGGCGCTGGCCGAGCAGCGCCATCAGCGGTCGGCCGGCAGGTCGTACACCCGCCGCACGCTGGTGCCGAGCCGGGAGATGTCCGCGCCGTAGACGTGCAGGGATATCGCACGCCGCGCGCCCGCGTTCCACACCCGGTGGATGTCACCGGGGGGCGCGAAGCCGCACACCGCGCCGGTGGGGTTCACGACGTCCTCGGTGGCGATGAGCCGCGCGGACGTGCCGGGCCCGGCCGCGGGCACGAGCCGGTAGCGCCGCTCGTGCTCCTCGCCCTCGTGCACACCGGTCACGCACCAGGAGACGTGGTCGTGCACGGACGTGCGCTGGCCCGGCATCCAGACGAGCGCGACGACGGAGAAGCTCCCGTCGGCCTCCGCGTGCAGCAGGTGCTGGCGGTAGCGGTCGGGGTCGCCCTCGCACTGCTCGGGGGTGAGCAGGCCGTCCGCGCCGAGGTGCGGCGCGAGCCGCTCGCCGACGAGGTAGGCGGTCAGGTCCGGCGGCAGACCGCGGCCGACGGCCTCGCGGATGTCGGCGACGAGTGCGTCGGTCCGCTCGGTCGTGCGGGCCGGAGGAGCGTGGTGAGCGGTGGGGGTGGTCATACTCGCAGCGTCGACCCGCACCATCCATCACGTCCAACGACAGTTTCTTCGCGTCGGGCTAAAAACTGCTTATGGATGGCGGAGCCGATGGTCGGGTTCCGCGGTCAGCAGCCCATCCGGTTCGCCGCCACCGCCTTCAGCTCGTCCAGGACGAGCGCCGTCGCGGGGATCCTCAGGTGCTCGCGCAGGACGTACGCGGACACCTGCCGGCGCGACGCCGGGTCCAGGGGGCGGCCCGTGACGGAGCGGTGGCACAGGAAGTTGAGGACGAGCCCCGGCATCATCGCGATGCCGAGCCCTTCGGAGACGAGGCTCTGGATGACCAGGTTGTCGTCGGTGGTGAAGGCGATGTCGGGCGTGAAGCCCTGCTCGGCGCACTCGTGCAGGAAGTTGGCGCGGCAGCGCAGGCACCCGGCGATCCAGCGCTCGTCGGACAGGTCGGCCAGGCGCACCGAGCGGCGCCTGGCGAGCGGGTGCCCGCTCGGCAGCAGGACCGTCAACTGGTCCTCCATCAGCGGTACTTCGACGACCTCGTCCGGCACGTCCTCGCGCAGGCCGGGGTAGGTGAAGGCCAGCGTGATGTCGGCGTCCCCGTGCACGAGGCGCTGGAGCGACTCCGGCGGCTCGTACTCCTGGAGTTCGACGCGGATGCCGGGGTGGCCGCGGGCGAGCCGGGCGAGTGCTTCCGGTATCAGCGTGGCGGTGGCGCTGGGGAACGCGCAGAGCCGGACGCGGCCGGTGCGCAGGCGCGTGATCGCGTTCATCTGCTGCTGGGCGGCGTCGATGTTGCCGAGGATGACTCCCGCGTGCCGGGACAGCGCCTCGCCCGCCTCGGTCAGGCGCATGCGGCGCCCGACGCGGGTGAACAGGACCGTGCCCACCGACCGTTCGAGCGCTTTCATCTGCTGGGTGATCGCGGGCTGCGTATAGCCGAGCGAGCGGGCCGCTGCCGAGTACGAGCCGGTGCGGACCACTTCGTGGAAGGACCTGATGTGCCGGGAGTCGAACACCCCCGAATCATAAGCAGGATTTGGGAAGAGCTGAGGAGTGTTTCCCGTCGCTTCTGGATCCGGCGCGCGCCGCGCGGGTGGGGCGCGCGGCCGCACGGAGCGGGCCGGGGCGCGTGGGGCGTGCGGCGCGGGGCGCCCGGTGTGCCGCGGGCGCGGGCCGCGCGTGGGGTCCTGGCGGGGGCTGCGCGATCCTTGTGCCCGTGAAGTCCGACCGGCTCCTTTCGATCCTGCTGCTCCTCCAGACCCGGGGGCGGGTGCCCGCGCACGAGCTGGCCGAGCGCCTGGAGGTGTCCGTCCGCACCATCTACCGCGACGTCGAGGCGCTGTCCGCGTCCGGCGTCCCGGTGTACGCCGAGCGCGGGCGGCACGGCGGCATCTCCCTGCTGCCCGGCTACCGCACGGACGTCACGGGGCTCACCGCCGACGAGTCCCGCGCGCTGTTCCTGCTCGCCGCCCGGGGCGCGCACGAGGACCTCGGCCTGGACGCCGCGCTCGGCTCGGCCCTGCGCAAGGTGATGGCGGCGCTGCCCGCACCGCACCGGCCCGCCGCCGAGCTGACGAGCCGTCGCGTCCTGGTGGATGCGGAGCGCTGGACGCGCGGGCCGGGCGCGGGCCTGCCCGTGGACCACCTCGGGGTGCTCCAGGACGCCGTCTTCGCCGACCGCCGGCTGCGCGTGCGCTACCGGCACAGCGGCGCGGGCGAGCCGCGCGCCTACACCCTCGATCCGTACGGCCTGGTGTCCAAGGCGGGCGTCTGGTACCTGGTCGCCGACCGGAGCGGCAAGCCGGGGCTCTACCGCGCCGACCGGGTGCGTGCCGCCCAGCTGACGGACGAGCCGGTCAGGCGCCGGGCGGGGGTGGAACTCGCCGAGGTCTGGGAGGAGCTGAAGCGGCGGGTGGAGCGGCGCGCGGGCGGCGTCGAGGTGACCGTGCGGGTGCGCCGCGAGCGCTACGAGCAGTTCCTGCGACTCCACGCGGGCACGCTCACGGGGGTCGTCGAGGGCTCCGCAGACGACGCGGCCGACGCGGCCGACGGTGCGGGGGAATGGGTCACCGTCCTGCTCGAACTGGAGGCGGTGGGCGCGGCGCGCATGCTGCTGCCCTTCGCCGCCTCCGTGGAGGTCGTGTCACCTCCGGAGGTGCGCGAAGACTTGGCGCGGGCCGCCACGGCCGTCACTGACCTCTACCGTCAGTGAGATCCGGAGAGGCCCGCGTCCAGGAAACGACCGAGCAGTCCTGTGAGTTCCGCCGGTGCGTCCTCCTGTACGAGATGTCCCGCTCCCTCGACGAGGCGCAGCTCGGCGCCGGGGATCAGCCCGGCAAGCTCGTGGCCGCGCGCCACCGGGATCCAGGTGTCCTCGGTGCCCCAGCAGATGAGCACGGGCGGCTCCACCTCGCCGTACCGGCCCTGGATCTCGTCGGTGAAGCGCTGGTCGTTCTGCTCGATCTGGCGGTAGAACGCGGGCCTGCCCGCCTCGGTGCACCAGGGCGCGACGAGGCGGTCCAGGACGGCCGGGTGCAGCCCGCGGTGGCTCGCGGAGCCGACGTACTCCCGCACCAGCGCCTCGTGCAGCGCGGGCGGCAGCTGTCCGAACACCTCGGCGTGCGCGCCGAGCAGCCGGTACGTGGGGGAGCCCCAGGGCGCGAGGGCCACCGGGTCGACGAGGGCGAGGCGGGCGTAGCGGGCGCCGTGCAGGAGGTGGGCGCGCAGCGCGACGCAGCCGCCGAAGTCGTGGGCGACGACGGCGGGGCGCCGCGCGCCGTCGAGGCCCCAGTGGGCGAGCAGTTCGGTGAGCACGCGGCCCTGCGCGGCGAGCGACACGTCCTGCCCTGCGCGCATCTCCGAGGCGCCGTACCCGGGCAGGTCCCACACGTACACGCGGTGCTCGCGCGCGAGGGCCCTGGCGATGCCCCGCCACACGTACGAGGAGAAGGGCGTGCCGTGGACGAGGACGACGGGGGCGGCGTCCTCGGGGCCGAGGGCCGCCCAGCGGACGGCTCCGGACGAGGAGGCGAAGGACTGGTCGAGGGGCCAGTCGACGTGCGTGTGCGTCATGGGTGTCGAGGCTAGTTGCCCCTTACCGGCGTGTCGAGGGGTGCGGGCGCGCGCCCGGCTCAGGCGCTGTCCGCCGGCGCGTCGAGCCAGTGCCCGCGACCGAGCCCCACCAGGCGCAGCTGGCTGCGGGCCGTGGCGGTGACCTCGGCGGCGGCGTCGGCGGTGTCGGTCTCCAGGAGCGCGGAGGCCGTCATCACCATGTGGTCCACGTACATCCGCGCGAGCATCAGGAGGTCGCCCTCGCTCCAGCCCGCCGCCTCCGGCTCGCGGGCGAACTGCGCCGCCACCTCCCGCGCGAACAGCGCGAGCTGGCCTCCGATGGCCTCCCGCACGGCCTTCACGCCGCCGTGCCGCTCCCGTGCGATGAAGCGCACGTGCGCGGGGTACGCGCGTACGTAGGACGCGATCAACTCCACAGCGCCCGCGATGCGTTCCTCGCCGTCCCCGGTGGCCGCGAGCATCGCCGCGAGGGTCGTGTGCAGGCTGCCCAGGGCCTCTTCGACGAGCGCCACGCCCAGGTCGGCCGTGTCGCGGAAGTGCCGGTAGAAGGCGGTGGGCGCCACGCCCACGGCGCGCGTGACCTCGCGCAGGCCGAGGCTGGAGAGGCTCTGCTCCTCCAGCAGCCGCAGGGCGGCGTCCAGGAGGGCCTGCCGGGTCCTCTGCTTCTGGGCCTGCCGGGTGCCGGCGGGGCGGTCGCCGAGGGTGTGACTCATGCCATGCAGTTAACAACTGTTCTCCGAGTTTTGGTAGCCGGGAGGCGAGTAGACTCATAAGTCAGTGAACAGTTGTAACCACAAGCGTTCACCGAAGGGAGGCGTTCCCCATGCTGTTCCTCGTCGCCGCACTTCTGCTGCTCGGCGTCGCCCTGGGCACCGTCGCGCACGTCCCGCTGTCCCTCACGGTCGTCATGGCCACGGTCATCGGGCTGTGGCTCCTGGTCTTCGCGGTGCGCGAGCGCCACGCGCGCCACCGCTGACGCGGCGCGAGCCCGTCACCTGTCCCGTACGACATCCGCCTCACCTTGAGGAGTCGCACACCATGCACCTCACCGCGCTGAAGCCGTCCGCGAAGCCGCACGAGGAGCCGTACGAGGAGCCTGCGGCGGACCCGTCCGACGACGCCTTCGCCGGGTCGGCCACCGAGCCGTCCGGCGACGCCTTCGCCGAACCGGCCGGCACGCGGCCCGTCGGGCGCCGGGACACCGACGGCATGGCCGTCGCCTCCTTCGTCCTCGGCCTGCTCGGCCTGCTCGTGCTGAACGTCGTGCTCGGCCCGGTCGCGATCGCGCTCGCCTGCGTCGCCCTGTGGCGGGGCACCGCCCGGCGCGGCCGCGCGCTGCTCGGACTCGGGCTCGGCGTCGCCGACCTCGTGGTTCTGGCCGCGCTCGTCTCCGCCGACGGCACGGTCTCCTGGAGCCTGGCGGGCTGACCCGGCGCGAGCGCGGCGGAGCACGGCCGGGACAGGGGCCACCGGGGTCCGGGCGCCCGGGCGCGGCTCGTAGAATCGTGCCCACCATGGCCTACCTCGACCACGCCGCGACCACGCCCATGCTTCCCGAGGCGATCGCGGCGATGACCGCGCAGCTCGCCGTCACCGGTAACGCCTCCTCGCTGCACGCGGCAGGCCGCCGGGCGCGGCGCACCGTCGAGGAGTCCCGCGAGACGCTCGCCGACGCGCTCGGCGCCCGCCCCAGCGAGGTGGTGTTCACCTCCGGCGGCACGGAGGCCGACAACCTCGCGGTGAAGGGCCTCTATTGGGCGCGCCGCGCCGCCGACCCGGCCCGCACCCGCGTCCTCGCCAGCCCCGTCGAGCACCACGCCGTCCTCGACGCCGTCGACTGGCTCGGCGAGCACGAGGGCGCCACCGTCGAATATCTGCCCGTCGACGCGCACGGGCGCGTGCACCCCGACGCGCTCCGCGAGGCCATCGCCCGCGACCCCGGCAGCGTCGCCCTCGCCACCGTCATGTGGGCCAACAACGAGATCGGCACCCTCCAGCCGGTGCGCGGCCTCGCCGACGTCTGCGCCGAGTTCGACGTGCCGCTGCACGCCGACGCCGTGCAGGCCTTCGGCCAGGTGCCCGTCGACTTCGGCGCCTCCGGGCTCGCCGCGATGACCGTCTCCGGCCACAAGGTCGGCGGGCCCTACGGCATCGGCGCGCTGCTGCTCGGGCGGGCCTACAGCCCCGTGCCCGTGCTGCACGGCGGCGGCCAGGAGCGGCACGTGCGCTCCGGCACGCTCGACGTGCCCGCCGTCGCCGCCTTCGCCGTGGCCGGGCGGCTCGCCGCCGAGCGCCGCGCGTGGTTCGCCCGCGAGGTCGGGGCACTCCGCGACGACCTGGTCGCCGCCGTGCGCGCCGCCGTCCCCGACGCGATCCTCGGCGGCGATCCGGACCCCGCGGGCCGCCTGCCCGCCAACGCCCACTTCACCTTCCCCGGCTGCGAGGGCGACTCGCTCCTGCTGCTCCTGGACGCGCAGGGCATCGAGTGCTCGACCGGCTCGGCCTGCACCGCGGGCGTCGCCCAGCCCAGCCACGTCCTGCTCGCCACCGGCACCGACCCCGACCTCGCGCGCGGCACGCTGCGCTTCTCGCTCGGCCACACGTCGACGAAGGCGGACGTGGACGCGGTGGCGGCGGCGATCGGCCCGGCGGTGGAGCGGGCACGGACGGCGGGCCTGAGCTAGGTCCGGGCGTCAGCGGGCCTGAGCCAGGTCCGGCACCGGCACCGGCGGGTCTGAGCTGGTCCCGGTCCGCGGGCCTGGGCTAGGTCCGGTCGGCGCGCGGCCGTCTTCGCGGGGCCTCGCGGGCCGCGCGCACCAGGCGCAGATACCGGTCCCAGTCCCAGTGCGGGCCCGGGTCGGTGTGATCCGTGCCCTCGACCTCCACGTGGCCGATGATGTGCTTCCGGTCCACCGGGATGTCGTACCGCTCGCAGATGCCGGCGGTGAGCCGCGCCGAGGACGCGTACATGGCGGCGGTGAACGACGCCTTCTTGTCGACGAAGCCCTCGTGCTCGATGCCCACACTGCGCTCGTTCATGTCCCTGTCGCCCGCGTGGTAGGCCACGTCCAGCTCGCGGATCATCTGGGCGACGTGGCCGTCCTTGCGGATCACGTAGTGCGCGGCGGCGCCGTGGCCGGGGTCCTTGAAGACCCGCAGCGCCGAGGCGTACCCGCCCTGCACGACGTGGATCACCACGCGGTCGATCGCGTAGTCCGAGGGGCGGTCGGCGCGCCGCCAGTTCGCGCTGGAGGCCGCTATCCACTGCGCGCCGGGCGCGTCCACCTCGCCCTCCCTGCGCTTCTTCACCACCCCGGGCAGGCGCCACCACAGGCGCCCCAGCTCGTCCCTGGCCAGGACGGCGGCGCCGACCGCCACCGCGGCGCCGCCGACGAGCAGCGCACGACGGGCCGGCCCACGCCGGGGCTCCGGTGACGGCTGCGCGCCCCCGCTCTCGTCCTTCTCGCTCACGTCCCCCATGTGGTCGTGAACGGATACGCACCGGCGGGAGGTTCCCGCCGCCCCGTACCCTGTTAGAGCTATGACTTCGCAGACCCCGCAGCGCACCAGCCGCCCGCTCCGTGTCCTCGCCGCCATGTCCGGCGGCGTGGACTCCGCCGTCGCCGCCGCCCGCGCCGCCGAAGCCGGACACGACGTGACCGGAGTGCACCTGGCGCTCTCGGCGAACCCGCAGTCGTTCCGGACCGGCGCGCGCGGCTGCTGCACCATCGAGGACTCCCGTGACGCGCGCCGCGCCGCGGACGTCATCGGCATCCCGTTCTACGTGTGGGACCTCGCCGAGCGGTTCCGCGAGGACGTGGTCGAGGACTTCATCGCCGAGTACGAGGCGGGGCGCACGCCCAACCCGTGCCTGCGCTGCAACGAGAAGATCAAGTTCGCCGCGCTCCTGGACAAGGCGCTCGCCCTCGGCTTCGACGCGGTCTGCACCGGTCACTACGCGCAGGTGATCGTGCGCGAGGACGGCACGCGCGAGCTGCACCGCGCCTCCGACATGGCCAAGGACCAGTCGTACGTCCTCGGCGTCCTCGACGACCGGCAGCTCGCGCACGCCCTGTTCCCGCTCGGCGACACGGTCACCACGAAGGACGAGATCCGCGCGGAGGCCGAGCGCCGCGGCCTCGCGGTCGCCAAGAAGCCGGACTCCCACGACATCTGCTTCATCGCCGACGGCGACACCCAGGGCTTCCTCGCGAGCCGCCTCGGCAAGGCCGAGGGCGACATCGTGGACGAGTCCGGCGCCGTCCTCGGCACCCACGAGGGCGCGTTCGGCTTCACCATCGGCCAGCGCAAGGGCCTGCGCATCGGCACCCCCGCCCCCGACGGCAAGCCGCGCTACGTCCTCGACATCTCGCCGGTGAACAACACGGTGACGGTCGGCCCCGCCGCCGCCCTCGACGTGACCGCCCTGACGGCCGTCAAGCCCCGCTGGTGCGGCACGGCCCCCGAGGGGGCGGGCGCGTACACCGCCCAGCTGCGCGCCCACGGCGACGAGACGCCCGTCACGGCGGAGCTGGTGGACGACGAGCTGCGGGTCTCCTTCACGGAGCCGGTACGCGGCGTCGCCCCCGGCCAGGCGATCGTCCTGTACGACGGCACGCGCGTGGTGGGCTCGGCGACGATCGCCACGACGCAAAGGGCCGCGGCGACGGCCGTCTGACCCCAGGGGCGCGCTGACCGCTGCCCCCCGGGGGGGAGTGTTCACCACGCGTCGAGCCGCTGAGCGCCGCCTGAAGGGGGGCGCGGCCGGTCAGGCCACCTTGAGCACGATCTTGCCCTGGGTGCGGCCGTGCTCGCCGTAGGCGTGGGCCTCGGCCGCGTCCTTCAGGGGCAGGACCTTCGCGATCTCCGCGCGCAGCTTGCCCTCCTCCACGAGGCGGGCGATCTCCAGCATCCCGTGGCGGTCGGGCTCGACGACCGTCCAGCCGGTGTGCACGCCCAGGGCCTCGGCCCGCGCGGCGTCGGGGAGGCCGCCCGGGTCGGGAAGGGTGACCAGGTGGCCGCCACGGCGCAGCACGGGCAGCGACCGCGGGCCGTACTCGCCGCCGACCCCGTCCAGGACGACGTCCACGTCCCGCACCGCCTGCGCGAAGTCCGTCGCCGTGTAGTCGATCAGCTCGTCGGCGCCGAGCTTCCGCAGGAAGTCGTGCTTGTCCGCGCGCGCCGTCCCGATGACGTACGCGCCGTGCGCCTTGGCGATCTGCACCGCCAGGTGGCCCACGCCGCCCGCGGCCGCGTGGATCAGGACCCGCTGCCCGGCGCGCAGGCCCGCCGTCTCGATCAGGCCCTGCCAGGCCGTAAGGGCGGCCAGCGGCAGGGCAGCCGCCTGGACGTGGTCGACGGCCGCGGGCTTGCGCGCGAAGCGGCGCGCGGGCGCGGTCACGTACTCGGCGTAGCCGCCCGCCTGCTCCGGGAAGCGCGGCATGCCGAACACCTCGTCGCCCGGCTCGAAGAGCGTCACCCCGGGGCCCACGGCCTCGACGGTCCCCGAGACGTCGTAGCCGAGGATCGGCGTGTCCCCCCAGGTGCCGAACGCGCCCGTGGCGCGGGTCTTCCAGTCGACGGGGTTCACCCCCGCCGCGTGCACCTTGACCAGGATCTCGGTGAGGCCGGGCTCCGGGCGGTCCACCTCCACGGGGACCAGGACGTCGGGGGCGCCCCACGCGCGTGGGCTGACAGCGCGCATCGACGGGCGGGACGGGCGGGTCGGGCGGTCACTGGGCGAAGTCATCGATCTTGTCCTCTGCGGTAGGCGGTCACCGGATCCCCGGCGAGCGGTCACCGGATGTCCGGCGAACGCTCACCAGCGTGCGGCCCGCCGCCCCGCCGTGGTGCTGGCAGTTTGGCCATCATGTGACAGGATCTGGCCATGAGCGTGTTCACCGCACCCGACCGCCCCCACCGCGTCGCCGTCCTCGCCCTGGACGGCGTCTACTCCTTCGAGCTGGGCATCGCCCCGCGCGTCTTCGGCAACGCGGAGGACACGGCGGGAAGGCCCCTGTACGAGACCGTGGTGTGCACCGTGGACGGGCGCCCGGTGCGGACCGACGCGGGCTTCTCCGTGGCCGTCGAGCACGGCCCCGAGGCCCTCGACGACGCCGACACCGTGGTGATCCCGCCCATCCCCCCGCGCGCGGGGGCGGCGGCCGCCGACGGCCTCTCCGCGCCGCTGTCCGCCGCGCTCGCGCGGGTGCGCCCGGGCACGCGCCTGGTGTCGTTCTGCAGCGCCTCGTTCGTCCTCGCGGCGGCCGGTCTCCTGGACGGGCGGCCCGCGACCACGCACTGGCAGGTCGCCGAGCAGTTCCGGCGCGCGTTCCCGCGCGTGCGGCTCGACGAGGACGTGCTGTTCGTGGACGACGGCGACATCCTCACCTCGGCGGGCGTCGCCGCCGGCGTCGACCTGTGCCTGCACCTGGTGCGCCGCGACCACGGCAGCGCCGTCGCCAACCACGTGGCCCGGCGCTGCGTCGTCCCGCCGTGGCGCGACGGCGGACAGGCGCAGTACATCGAACGGCCCGTCCCGGAGCCCACGGTCGCCACCACGGCCCCCACGCGCGCGTGGGCGCTCGAACGCCTCCAGGAGCCTTTGACGCTCGGCGAGATGGCGGACCACGCCCGCATGAGCCTGCGCACGTTCACACGCCGGTTCCGCGACGAGGTGGGCACCACGCCGGGCCGCTGGCTCACGGCCCAGCGCATCGAGGTGGCCCGCCACCTCCTGGAGAGCAGCGACCTGCCCATCGACCTGGTGGCCCACCGCGCGGGCTTCGGCACCGCCAACTCGCTGCGCCAGCACATGCGTTCCGTGCTCGGCGTGTCACCGGCGGCGTACCGCAGGACGTTCACCGCCGTCCCGCGCCAAGAGGCCGCCCCGCGCGAAGAGGCCGTCCCGCGACAGGAGGCCGCCCCTCACGGACAGGGCGTCCCTCAGGACGCGCTCGTCACCTCCTCGGCCCCGTAGAAGCACAGGTGGTCCTTGATCCCGGCCACCTCGGCCTTGGGGTCGGGGTACGCCCACACCTGGTCCTCGCCGCCCGGCAGCGACCAGTAGGAGGCCGTGCCCTTGAACGGGCAGTACGTGTGCGTGCCGGACGGCGTGAGCAGATCGGTGCGTACGTCATCGGGCGGCAGGTAGTAGCGCACCGGGCAGCCCGTCTCGCGCAGCACCAGGGGGCGCTTGCTCTCCGCCACGACCTGCCCGTCGTGCTCCACGCGCACGTGCTGCGTGCCCTGCTCGATGGTGATGCGATGTCCTGCGGTCACGGTCGTCCCTTTCGCTGGTGTCGCCGGTGTCACCGGTGTCGCCTCGTACAGCGCGCGAGGAGGCGGACTTCTTCCGACGCCCGCCTGGGTGTCGGTGGCGGAACGTACGGTAGGCCGCATGAACATCTGCGTCTTCCTCTCCGCCGCCGACCTGTCCGAGACCTACACCCGGCCCGCCCGCGAGTTCGCCGAGCTGCTCGGCAAGGGCGGCCACACCCTGGTGTGGGGCGGCTCCGACGTCGGCCTGATGAAGGTCGTGGCGGACGGCGTGCAGGAGGCGGGCGGCCGGCTCACCGGCGTGTCGGTGGGCTTCCTCGCCGCCAAGGCGCGGCCCGGCGTCGACGACATGGTGATAGCCGGGGACCTCGCCGAGCGGAAGGCGCTGCTCCTGGAGAAGGCCGACGCGGTCGTCATCATGGTCGGCGGCACCGGCACCCTCGACGAGGCCACGGAGATCCTGGAGCTGAAGAAGCACGGCCACACCACCAAGCCGGTCGTGCTGCTCAACACGGCGGGGTTCTACGACGGCCTGCGGGAGCAGTTCCGCCGCATGGAGGACGAGGGCTTCCTGCCGGTGCCGCTGACCGAGCTGGTCTTCTTCGCGGAGGAGCCGGTGGGCGCCCTGGCGTATCTGGAGGAGTCGCTGGGGGTGCGCTGAGGCGCCGGGTCCCCCGGGACGGCGCGGAAGGCGCGCGCGGGCGCCCGGGGCCTGCGGGAGCGGCCGGCTGCCACCGGCTCGCTCCCGGCCGCCCGCCACACCCCGCGGCCGGCCGCCGCACCCCCGGCTCGCATCCGGGCGCGCGCGGCCGGAATGCGACCATAAGCGCATGGCAACTCATGTGATCACCGGCGCGGGCTCCGGCATCGGCGCCGCAGTGGCCCGCCGACTCCACGCGCGCGGGGACAGCCTCGTGCTGCACGCGCGCGACGCGGGCCGCGCCAAGGAACTGGCCGCCGCGTACCCGGGCGCGAGCACCCTCGTCGGCGACCTGAACGACCCGGACAAGCTCTCCTGGGCCTTCTCCCACCAGACGCTCCCGGACCGCGTGGACTCCCTGCTCCACATCGCGGGCGTCGTCGACCTCGGCCCCGTCGGCGACCTCACCCCCAAGTCCTGGCGCCACCAGCTCAACGTGAACCTGATCGCGCCCGCCGAGCTGACCCGGCACTTCCTGCCCCAGCTCCGCGTCGCCCAGGGCCACGTGATCTTCGTGAACTCGGGCGCGGGCCTGCACGCGGGCGCCGAGTGGTCCGCGTACGCCGCCTCCAAGCACGGCCTGAAGGCCCTCGCCGACTCCCTGCGCCAGGAGGAGCACGGCAACGGCGTCCGCGTCACCTCCGTGTACCCCGGCCGCACCGCGAGCCCGATGCAGGTCAAGGTGCACCAGCAGGAGGGCAAGGAGTACGACGCCGAGCGGTGGATCGACCCCGAGTCCGTGGCGACGACGATCCTGATGGCCCTCGACCTGCCGCGCGACGCGGAGGTCAACGACCTGACGGTGCGGCCCGGACGGTGAGCACGGCGGTGAGCACCGAGGACACCTGGACCCTGGGCCCGGCCACCGGCGTCGGCTCGATGCCCGGGGGCGACGCCCGGGAGAGCGCGAAGACCGTCACCGGCACCTTCGAGACCCCCGAGCAGGGCATCCCGTACCTGGCGGAGCTGCCCGCGCGCGGCCCCGGCGCCGACATGATCGGCCGCACGGCCGGGCTGCTCGTCGAGCTGTACGCGCGCGTGGAGCCCAGCGGCTGGCGGGTCGGCGACCGGCCGGGCCGGGACACGCGGCGCGCGGTGTCCTGGCTCGGCGAGGACCTCGACGCCCTGGAGGAGTTCACGCAGGGCTATGAAGGGCCCCTCAAGGTGCAGGTGGTGGGCCCCTGGACGCTCGCCGCCGCCCTGGAGCTGAGGAACGGCGAGGCGATGGTCTCCGACCCCGGCGCCTGCCGGGACCTGACCGGGTCCCTCGCCGAGGGCCTGCGGACCCATCTCGCGCAGGTCCGCAAGCGGGTGCCGGGCGCGCGACTCGTGCTCCAGCTCGACGAGCCGTCGCTGACCGCCGTGCTGCGCGGCCGGATCAAGACGGCGAGCGAGTACCGCACCCACCGCGCCGTGGACCGCCAGGTCGTGGAGAGCGCCCTGCGCGACGTCATGGCCGTGCACGACGGGCCCGTGGTCGTGCACTCCTGCGCGCCCGACGTGCCGTTCGCGCTGCTGCGCAGGGCGGGCGCGCACGGCCTGTCGTTCGACTTCTCGCTCCTCACCGAGCGTGACGACGAAATCCTGGGCGAGGCCGTCGAGGCCGGGACGAAGCTGTTCGCCGGTGTCGTGCCGGGCACGGAAGGCCCATTGTCAGACCCTGCCGGTAGCGTCATGGGTGTCAGGACGCTGTGGCGCAGGCTGGGGCTGAATCCGGGGTCGCTCGCGGAAGCGGTCACGGTCACGCCCTCGTGCGGTCTCGCGGGTGCTTCGCCCGCATATGCCCGTGCGGCGCTCGCCCACTGCGTCCGAGCGGCGAGATCGCTCGCGGACAACCCTGAGTGACTGGGCCTGAAGGTAACGGGAGGACGAAACGGTGGCTGTCGAACAGGAAGGCACGGTGCCGGCCGAGGCGCGCGAGCAGCACGCCCAGCTCGCCGAGCGGATCGAGGAGCACCGCTTCCGGTACTACGTGAAGGACCAGCCGGTCATCAGCGACGCCGAGTTCGACAAGCTCCTGCGTTCGCTGGAGGCCCTGGAGGAGCGCCACCCGGAGCTGCGCACGCCGGACTCGCCGACCCAGAAGGTCGCCGGTTCGTACGAGACGGACTTCGCCTCCGTCGAGCACCGCGAGCGCATGCTCTCCCTGGACAACGCCTTCGACGACGAGGAGCTGGCCGCCTGGGCCGAGCGCGTGGCCAAGGACGTCGGCTCCCCGGACTACCACCTGCTGTGCGAGCTGAAGGTCGACGGCCTCGCGGTCAACCTGACGTACGAGCACGGCAGGCTCACCCGCGCCGCCACCCGCGGCGACGGCCGCACCGGCGAAGACATCACGCCGAACGTGCGCACGATCACCGACATCCCCGACCGCCTCCAGGGCGACCGCGTCCCGGAGTTCGTGGAGATCCGCGGCGAGGTCTTCTTCCCGATGGAGAAGTTCCAGGAGCTGAACGCCCGCCTGGTCGAGGCGGGCGACAAGCCCTTCGCCAACCCGCGTAACGCGGCGGCGGGTTCGCTGCGCCAGAAGGACCCCCGCGTCACCGCCACGCGCCCGCTGCACATGGTGGTGCACGGCATCGGCGCCCGCGAGGGATTCGACATCGACCGCCTCTCGCAGGCGTACGACCTGCTGCGCGAGTGGGGCCTGCCCACCGCCCGGCACAACAAGGTCGTCGAAGGCCTCGACGGCGTCCGCGAGTTCATCACGTACTTCGGGGACAACCGCCACTCCGTGGAGCACGAGATCGACGGCGTCGTCGTCAAGCTCGACGAGATCCCGCTCCAGGGCCGCCTCGGCTCCACCTCGCGCGCCCCGCGCTGGGCCATCGCCTGGAAGTACGCGCCGGAGGAGGTCAACACCAAGCTGATCGACATCAGGGTCGGCGTCGGCCGCACGGGCCGCGTCACGCCGTACGCCCAGGTCGAGCCCGTCACCGTCGCGGGCTCCGAGGTCGAGTTCGCCACGCTGCACAACCAGGACGTGGTCAAGGCCAAGGGCGTCTTCATCGGCGACACGGTCGTCATCCGCAAGGCGGGCGACGTCATCCCGGAGATCCTCGGCCCCGTCGTCGACCTGCGCGACGGCAGCGAGCGCGAGTTCGAGATGCCCACCGAGTGCCCCGAGTGCGGCACGGCCCTGCGGGCCATGAAGGAGGGCGACATCGACCTCCGCTGCCCGAACGGCCAGACCTGCCCCGCCCAGCTCCGCGAGCGCCTGTTCTATCTGGCGGGCCGCAAGTGCCTGGACATCGAGAACTTCGGCTATGTGGCCGCGGCCGCGCTCACCCGCCCCCTGGAGCCCGCGACGCCCCCGATCCTCGACGAGGGCGACATCTTCGACCTGAAGGTCGAGGAGCTGCTCCCCATCAAGTCGTACGTCCTCGACCAGGACTCGGGCCTGCCCAAGCGGGACCCGAAGACCGGCGAGGAGAAGGTCGTCACCTTCTTCGCCAACCAGAAGGGCGAGCCGAAGAAGAACACCCTCGCCATGCTGGAGAACATCCAGGCGGCCAAGGAGCGTCCGCTGGCCCGGATCCTCACCGGCCTGTCCATCCGCCACGTGGGCCCGGTGGCCGCCGAGGCGCTCGCCCGTGAGTTCCGCTCCATCGACCGCATCGAGCAGGCCACGGTGGAGGAGCTGAAGGACACCGACGGCGTCGGCGAGATCGTCGCGAAGTCCCTCAAGGAGTGGTTCGCCGAGGAGTGGCACCAGGAGATCATCCGCAAGTGGCGGGCCGCGGGCGTCCGCATGGAGGAAGAGGGCGGCGCCGAGGACGAGGGCCCGCGCCCCCTGGAAGGCCTCACGGTCGTCGTCACCGGAACGCTCGAGAACTACACACGGGATGGCGCGAAAGAAGCGCTTCAGAGCCGCGGAGCCAAAGTCACCGGTTCCGTTTCAAAGAAGACGGCATTCGTCGTAGTGGGGGACAACCCCGGCTCGAAGTACGACAAGGCCATGCAAGTGAAGGTTCCCGTACTCGACGAGGACGGCTTCGCGGTCCTGCTGGAACAAGGGGCGGACGCGGCCCGGGAAGTCGCGCTTCCGACCGAAGAATAGCGGTTGAAGGCCACCCGTTCAGCGCATACCAGATGCATACGGGTGGCCGGGTCGCATTCGGGCAACCGTAGACGACCGCTGCCCGTGGAAGCCTTCTGCGGCCTACTGTTGAGGTGTGCGCCTGTCGTGCCCCGCATGCGGACGGGGTGTCCCCTGCTCGTGTCGTGGAGAGCCGGGGGAAGGGTTTTCAGACGCGGCTGTCAGGACGTGAGTCCGCGTGGCGTGGGCACCGCCGGCTGTGAGAGGGACGGGAATGGAACCGACCGAGAGCGTCGCCCCGGACTCATGGCTGCGGTCGCGCCTGCGGCGCGGACTCGGCGCGTGGCGGTGCCGCCGCGCCACCCGGTCGGCCGCGGGCGCCCGCCCCGGAGACGACGACCGGGCCGAACGGCCCGCCCCGGCCCCCCAGCTCCGCCCCCGAGAGCGGGCGTGGACGCACGGCGGCACCCTCCTCGACGACAGCGCCCCGGCGGCCCGAGGGTCGTCCACCGGCTGCGGAACGGGCTTTTCCGGCCCAGGTGGTGCCGTACAGGGGGGAGTAACGGGCATTCGGGGTACGGCAGTTGGTGAGGGACCGGAAGCGGGCGGGCGGGACGCGCCCGGGCGGGGAGGCGGAGGTCGAGGAACGTCAGGCCCGGCGGAGGCTGGTGTGGCGGCGAGTGCCGAAGACGCGCGGCGGAGTGCGGCCAGTGATGCCGCGAACCCTTCCCCCGGGCGGAGTACGACAGGCGGAGGCGCCCAGGGAGCACGCGGTGGCGCGGGCGGCCCCTCCGGAGCGCGCGGCGCGGTGGGCGCGGCCACCGGCGGGTCCGGCGCCGCGCGAGGGGCCGCGGCCGGGCGGCGCGGGCGGTGGCGCGGCGGGAGCGCGGCCCACGAGCGCGCCGGGGACAAGCCCGACGGCCTCAACGGCATGGACGGCCTCAACAGCATGGACAGCCTCAACGGAATGGACGGCATGGAGCCGGACGGCCGCGGCTGGCAGCTGCTGCCCATGGCCGTCGTCGCGGCCGCCGCGCTCGTGCTCGGCACCGGCTTCTTCCACGCCTTCACCGGCGGCCACCCGCTGTTCCCCTCCGGCGCGGTCGGCTGGTCGCTCGCCGTCCTGACCGGCCTCATCGTCGGCCACCTCGTCGCGCTCGGCCGCGACCGCTGGTGGGGCGGCACGGGCTCCGGCGGCGCGCTCACCGTCGCGGTCCTCCTGCTGTACGGCTGGATGCCCGCGGGCATGGTCAGCCTCACCGTCGTCGTCCTCGTCGGGGTCGCGCGCCGTCACCGCTGGCGCCAAGGCGTGCTGCACGGCGCCGTCGACATCCTGGGCATCGGCGCGGGCGCGCTCACGCTCGCCGCCTTCGGCACCGCGCCTGCCGCCGACGCCCCCTGGAATCCCGAGAGTTGGGACCTGTACACGGCCCCCGAGGTGGGCCTCGTCGCCGTCGCGTACCTGGCCGTCACCCGCGTCCTGCTCTGGTACGTGCACGCCCCGCGCACCGGCGCCCTGCCCACCGTCACCCGCACCGCGCTCGTCCGCCAAGGGCTGCTCGGCGTGGCGCTGCTCGGCATCGCCCCGCTGATCTGCGTCGTCGCGATGTCGCTTCCCCTGCTCCTGCCGCTGTTCACGATCCCGCTCGTCGCGCTCGACTCGACGCTGTGGATCGCCCGGGCCAGAGCCGAGGAGCAGCTGCGCGACCCGCTCACCGGCCTTCCCAACCGGCAGTGGCTCCTGGAGCGGACCTGGACGGCCCTGGACGACGCCGAGCGCATCGGCGCCCGGTCCGCCCTGATGCTGATCGACATGGACCGCTTCCGCTCGGTCAACGACACCCTCGGGCACCTCGCGGGCGACCGGCTGCTGCTCCAGATCGCCGACCGCCTCCGGCTCGCGCTGCCGCGCGGCGCGGAGGCGGCCCGGCTCGGCGGCGACGAATTCGCGGTGCTGCTTCCCGTCGCCGACTCCACCACGTCCGCGCAGCGCGTCGCCCGCCAGCTGGTCGGCGCCCTCGGCTCGCCGCTCGACCTCGACGGCCTCACCCTGGTCCTGGAGGCCAGCGCGGGACTCGCCGTCTTCCCCGACCACGCGCTCGACGCGGAGGGCCTGCTGCGCCGCGCGGACGTCGCGATGTACCAGGCCAAGCGGGACCGTACGGGCGTGGAGGTGTACGAGTCCAAGCGCGACTCCAACACCCCTGACCGCCTTGGCCTGTTGGGCGACCTGCGCCGCGCCCTCGACGCGGGCGACGTGGAGCTGCACTACCAGCCGAAGGTGCGCTTCGACGGAGAGGTGGCGGGTCTGGAGGCGCTGGTGCGCTGGGTGCACCCCGAGCGCGGCAAGGTGCCGCCGGACGAGTTCATCGCCATCGCCGAGTCGTCGGGCCTCATGCCGCACCTGACCGAGTACGTCCTGGAGTCGGCCCTCGCCCAGGTCGCCAGATGGCGCTCCCAGGGCCTGAACGTGCCGGTGGCGGTGAACGTGTCCCCGCGCGACGTGCACACGCCCGGCTTCGCGGGCGCCGTCGCCGCGCGCCTCGCCCGCCACGGGGTGCCCGCGGGCGCACTCCAGTTGGAGATAACGGAACACGTGCTCCTGGAGGACCCGCAGCGCGCCGCGGACACCCTCGCCGGGCTCACCGGGCACGGCGTGAAGATGTCCCTCGACGACTTCGGCACCGGCTACTCCTCCCTGGTGCACCTGCGCCGCCTGCCGGTGAGCGAGCTGAAGATCGACCGGTCCTTCGTGGCCCGGCTCGCCGTCGACACCGAGGACGCCGAGATCGTGCGCTGCACCGTCGACCTCGCGCATTCGCTCGGGCTGCTCGTCGTCGCCGAGGGCGTCGAGGACGACGAGACCTGGGAGCGGCTCCGCGACCTCGGCTGCGACGCCGTTCAGGGGTGGCTCGTCGCCGCGGCGATGCCGCCCAGCGAGACCACGGCGTGGCTGCGCGCCCGGGGCGAGGGCGCCACGCACCGGCCCGTCGACCCGGCGCCCGGGCCCGCCGCGCCGGACCCGACGCCGCCGTCCGCCAGCCGCGCGGTGCAGTGACCCCGCGGGGGCGGGCCGCTCCCGTCGCGCCCCGCGCCCGCCCTCAGACGCCGGACGGGCTCTTCTCCCGTTCGCCGGCCGTGCCCCCGAGCCGGGCGCGGCCGAGGCCCGGGGGACGCGTGGGCCGCGCCCGGTGGGTGACCGCCGTCCACACCACGTAGCCGACGCCCAGCCACACGTACGCGTTGCCCGCGACGACGTGGAACGGGTCCCACTGGAGTTCGCGCCGCCAGTGCGGCACGTACCAGAGCAGGCCGTACGGGAGGAGCGGGCGGGACGGGTCCCAGGTGCCGAAGCCGTCGATGCGGATCGGCCACGCCGCGAACAGCGCGAACAGGCCAGCCGCCCACAGCCACGCCGACGCCGCGCGCCGCCGCAGTGCCGCGTCCGCCGCCAGGACGAGGCCGGGCACGATCCACACCCAGTGGTGGGTCCACGACAGCGGCGAGCACACCAGCGTCAGGGCGCCCACCCCGCACACCGCCACCAGCTCCCGGCCGCGCCGCGAGGCCCGCGCCGCCGCGCCGAGACCGGCCACGGCGAGCACCCCGCACACCGCGCCCCACACGGGCCCGCCGACGCCGTCGCCGCCGAGGCCGAAGCGGACGAAGAGGCCGTTCAGGGACTGGTTCGCCAGGTACTCGCGGCCGCCCGCGCTGCCCGCGTAGGCCCCGCCCCAGAAGTCCGCCGACGCCTGCGGCATGGCCCACCAGCCCGCCGCGACCGTCACGGCGAAGACGCCCGCGGCCACGCCCGCCGCCCGGTACCGCCGGGTCAGCAGCAGATACACCACGAACAGGCCGGGGGTGAGCTTCAGGCCCGCCGCGACGCCGATGCCCACGCCCTTCCACAGGCGGCGGTCCGGCGTGGCCAGGTCGGTGAGGACGAGCGCGAGCAGGATCAAGTTGACCTGCCCGAAGTCGATGTTCTGGAGCACCGGCTCGGTCCACAGCGCGAGCCCGCACACCGCGAGCGCGCACCCGGCGGTGGCCGGCCCCGGCCGCCGCCCCGCCATGCGGGCCGCGGCCCAGGCGGAGAGCGCCATCGCTGCGAGGGAGAGGCCCGCCATCAGGCGGGCGGCAGCGGTCAGGTCCAGGTCGCCCAGGCCCTCCAGGGCGCGGAAGGGCAGCAGCGCCACGGGCGGATAGAGGTACGGCAGCGAGTGGACGCCGAACTTTCCGCCGTACAGCTCGTGCTCCGGCGCCCTCGCCGCGTCCAGGTAGACGCTCAGGTCCGCGGGGGTGCGGTGGGCCGCGTACGTCGGATCGTTGATCAGGGTCCACCACGCGGTGAGCGACAGGGCCAGGGCGAGGGCCCCGGCTCCCAGTGCCACCGGGCCTGGCCAGGGGCCTTTCGCCCCGGGGAAGTGCATGCGCATGCCGCGCATGCTGCGCCTCCCCGGGGCGGGGGCCCGGGCAGCGCACCGGGGCCGGCCAATTGTCGTACCACGACATCCCTCGCGGGGCGCCCCAGGCCGGACCGGCTGAATACCCACGGCCCGGGCCGGAGAGTTTCAGCCCGTCCGGCGTTTGAGGACGAGCGCGCAGCGCGATGGGAGGGCGGGCGGGTGGGGGAAAGCCCGGGCTTCGCCCGTCGAGCGCGCCCCCGCGAGAGGAAAGCGTTTCGCGGTCAGCCGCTCGCGCCCCATAGGATTGGGTCCAAATCCATCACGCTCACCCCAGAGGATCGCTGCATGCCTGGCATCACGCGCGAGGAGGTCGCTCACCTCGCCCGCCTTGCACGTCTGGAGTTGAAGGACGAAGAGCTCGACCACTTCGCCGGACAGCTCGACGACATCATCGGCGCGGTCGCCCGCGTCTCGGAGGTCGCCGACCAAGACGTACCGCCGACCTCGCACCCGCTGCCGCTGACGAATGTCATGCGCGCGGACGAGGTCCGTCCGTCGCTCACCCCCGAGCAGGCGCTCTCGGGCGCCCCGGCCCAGGAGCAGCAGCGTTTCAAGGTGCCGCAGATCCTGGGGGAGGACTAACCGAACATGACGGACATCATCAAGCTCACCGCCGCCGAGATCGCCGCGAAGATCGCTTCCGGCGAACTCACCGCGGTCGAGGTCACCGAGGCCCACCTGGCCCGCATCGAGGCCGTCGACGAGAAGGTGCACGCCTTCCTGCACGTCGACCGCGAGGGCGCGCTCGCGCAGGCCCGCGCCGTGGACGACAAGCGCGCCAAGGGCGAGAAGCTCGGCCCGCTGGCCGGCGTGCCGCTCGCGCTCAAGGACATCTTCACCACCGAGGGCGTTCCGACGACCGTCGGTTCGAAGATCCTCGAAGGGTGGATCCCGCCGTACGACGCCACCGTGACGAAGCGGCTCAAGGAAGCCGGCGTCGTCATCCTCGGCAAGACCAACATGGACGAGTTCGCCATGGGGTCCTCCACCGAGAACAGCGCGTACGGCCCGACGGGCAACCCGTGGGACCTGACCCGCATCCCCGGCGGCTCCGGCGGCGGCTCCAGCGCGGCCCTCGCCGCGTACGAGGCCCCGCTCGCCATCGGCACCGACACCGGCGGCTCCATCCGCCAGCCCGCGGCGGTCACCGGCACGGTCGGCGTCAAGCCGACGTACGGCGGCGTCTCGCGCTACGGCATGGTGGCCTTCTCCAGCTCCCTGGACCAGGGCGGCCCCTGCGCCCGCACCGTCCTCGACGCGGCGCTGCTGCACGAGGCCATCGCCGGGCACGACCCGCTCGACTCCACCTCCATCGACGCCCCGGTCCCCGCGGTCGTCGAGGCCGCGCGCAACGGCTCGGTGGCGGGCATGCGCGTCGGCGTCGTCAAGCAGTTCCGCGGCGAGCACTACCAGGCCGGGGTGATGCAGCGCTTCGACGAGTCCGTCGAGCTGCTGAAGTCCCTCGGCGCCACCGTCGTCGAGCTGGACTGCCCGTCCTTCGACCTGGGCCTGTCGGCGTACTACCTGATCGCGCCGTCCGAGTGCTCCTCGAACCTGGCCCGCTTCGACGCCATGCGCTACGGCCTGCGCGTCGGCGACGACGGTACGAAGTCCGCCGAGGAGGTCACCGCGCTCACCCGCGAGGCCGGCTTCGGCGACGAGGTCAAGCGCCGCGTCATGCTCGGCACGTACGCGCTCAGCTCCGGCTACTACGACGCGTACTACGGCTCCGCGCAGAAGGTCCGCACGCTGATCACGCGGGACTTCGAGAAGGCCTTCGAGCAGGTCGACGTCATCGTGTCGCCGACCACGCCGACCACCGCCTTCCCGATCGGCGAGCGCGCCGACGACCCGATGGCGATGTACCTGGCCGACCTGTGCACGATCCCGACCAACCTGGCGGGCAACGCCGCCATGTCGCTGCCCTGCGGCCTCGCGCCGGAGGACGGCCTTCCGGTCGGTCTGCAGATCATCGCCCCCGCCATGAAGGACGACCGCCTGTACAAGGTGGGGGCAGCCGTCGAGGCCGCCTTCGTGGAAAAGTGGGGCCACCCGCTGCTTGAGGAGGCACCGTCGCTGTGAGCAACAAGACGCTGGCCAAGGCCAAGGGCTTCAAGAAGTCCAGGACCGGCACGTATCTGTCCATCGGCACCACCGCCTTCGGTGCGATCAGCACGCTCAAGCAGGTCAAGAAGGCCCGTGCCGAGCACGACGCGCTCCAGCTCGTCGACGCCGTGGTCTCCGCGGCCGCCATCGTCACCGGCATCGCCATCCTGGTGCGCGAGCTGAAGCGCATCGGTGACGACGACGTTCTGCTCGGCTGAGAGGGAAGTTCCAACACCGTGACTGTCACGACCACCCCCGACCTGGCGTCGTACGAGGACGCGCTGGCGTCGTACGACCCCGTCATGGGCCTTGAGGTCCACGTCGAGCTGGGCACCAGGACGAAGATGTTCTGCGGCTGCTCCACCGAGCTGAAGCAGGACGCCAACTCGCAGACCTGCCCGACCTGCCTCGGCCTGCCGGGCGCGCTGCCCGTGGTCAACGCCGTCGGCGTCGAGTCCGCGATCAAGATCGGTCTCGCGCTGCACTGCGAGATCGCCGAGTGGTGCCGCTTCGCCCGGAAGAACTACTTCTATCCGGACATGCCGAAGAACTTCCAGACCTCCCAGTACGACGAGCCGATCGCCTTCAACGGCTATCTGGACGTCCAGCTGGAGGACGGCGAGGTCTTCCGCGTGGAGATCGAGCGCGCCCACATGGAGGAGGACACCGGCAAGTCGACGCACGTCGGCGGAGCCACGGGCCGTATCCACGGCGCGTCCCACTCCCTGCTCGACTACAACCGCGCGGGCATCCCGCTCATCGAGATCGTCACCAAGCCGATCGTCGGTGCCGGTGAGCGCGCCCCCGAGGTCGCCAAGGCGTACGTCGCCGAGCTGCGCGAGCTGATCAAGGCGCTCGGCGTCTCCGAGGCCCGCATGGAGCAGGGCCAGATGCGCTGCGACGTGAACCTCTCGCTGCGCCCGCACGGCCAGGACAAGTTCGGCACCCGCTCCGAGACGAAGAACGTGAACTCGCTGCGGTCCGTGGAGCGCGCCGCGCGCTACGAGATCCAGCGGCACGCGGCCGTGCTCTCCTCCGGCGGCACGATCGTCCAGGAGACCCGGCACTTCCACGAGGACGACGGCTCCACCACCTCGGGCCGGGTGAAGGAGGAGGCGGAGGACTACCGCTACTTCCCCGAGCCCGACCTGGTGCCGGTCGCCCCGTCCCGCGAGTGGGTCGAGGCGCTCCGCGCCGAGCTGCCGGAGCTGCCGCTCGCACAGCGCAACCGGCTGCGCGAGGAGTGGGGGATCTCCGCCCACGACATGCAGGCGATCCTCAACGCCGGTGCGATCGGCCCGATCGTCGCCACCATCAACGCGGGCGCGGACGCCGTGTCCGCCCGCAAGTGGTGGATGGGCGAGCTGGCGCGCAACGCGAACGAGCAGGGCGTCGACCTCGGCGCGCTGCCCATCACGCCCGAGCAGGTCGCCCGGGTGAGCGCGCTCGTCGCCTCCGGTGACCTGAACGACAAGCTGGCCCGTCAGGTCATCGACGGCGTGCTCAAGGGCGAGGGCGACCCCGACCAGGTCGTCGAGAAGCGCGGCCTGAAGGTCGTCTCGGACGACGGCGCCCTGACGGCGGCCGTCGAGGAGGCCATCGCGGGCAACCCGGCCATCGCGGACAAGATCCGCGGCGGCAAGGTGGCCGCGGCCGGGGCGCTGGTCGGCGCGGTCATGAAGGCCACCCGTGGCCAGGCCGACGCGGCTCGCGTCAAGGAGCTGATCCTGGAGAAGCTGGGCGTCGAGGGCTGACGCCAGGGCTTTCCGAGCAAGAGAGGGGCGCCGCATCCGGCAAGGGTGCGGCGCCCCTCTCTGCGTAGTGCCCCGAGGTGTGGTGCCCCGTAAGGGGCGCGGGGAACCGCGCGCTCAGCCACGACGAAACCCGCAGACGAGAGACGGGGGCAACGACGTTCACTGCAACTTAGGCCCGCAGTCTTCCCTCTGCAACCAGGAGTCACTACCGTCCCAGCTCAGCAGACCAATGGATCACCGGACAACCATTGGGTGTCGACTGGAGGTTGGGCGTGGCAGCGGAGATTTCGCGCAGACGGTTGATGGCAGTGGGCGGCGGCGCGCTCGGCGCCGCCACGGTCGGGTCCTTCCTGCCGCCGTCACTCCAGCAGGCACTCGCCAAGGAGCCGCCGAAGGGCGGGCTCGACGCCATCGAGCACGTCGTGATCCTCATGCAGGAGAACCGGTCCTTCGACCACTACTTCGGCTCCCTGCGCGGCGTCCGCGGCTTCGGCGACCGCAACGCCATCCAACTGCCCAGCGGCAAGAGCGTGTTCGAGCAGCCCGGAGCGGGGCGCTCCGTGCTGCCGTTCCCCGTGCGCGAGGCCGCCGCCACGCAGCAGAAGGACCTCCAGTACATCGGCGCCCTCGACCACTCCTGGAAGGGCGGCGCGAAGGCCTGGCACGACGGCTGGATGGACGGCTGGGTGACGGCCAAGACCGCCGCCACCATGGCGTACTACACGCGCCAGGACATCCCGCTGCATTACGAACTCGCCGACACCTTCACGGTCTGCGACGCCTACCACTCCTCCATCCACACCTCCACCAGCCCCAACCGCAACCACCTGTGGAGCGGGAAGACGGGCTTCGAGGCGTCCGGCAAGCGGGCCGTCGACAACGACGCGTACGACGAGGGCAGACACCCCGGCTACGAGTGGGGGACGTACGCCGAGCGCCTGGAGAAGGCGGGCGTGAGCTGGCAGACGTACACCGAGTGGGAGAACTTCACCGACAACCAGATCGAGTTCTTCACCACCTTCAAGGCCATCGCCCGCAAGGCGCTCGCCAAGACGGAATTCACGTTCATGGAGGCCTTCTACGCCAAGGTCCGCGACGCCAGGGACGAGCCGGAGCGGGCCAGGCTGCTCGCCGCGCTCGACGACGGCGTGCGGTCGCTGACCCGGCGCGAGCGGTCGCTCTTCGAGCGGGGCCTCAGGCGGGTGCCGACGGGCAAGCTCGCCGAGACCTTCGCGCGGGACGTCGCCCGGGGCAGGCTGGCGAAGGTCAGCTACCTGGTGCCGTCCGCCGTCGACTCCGAGCACCCTTCCGTCTCCTCGCCGATCCACAGCGCCACCATCGTCTACAAGGTCCTGGACGCGCTCGCCTCGCACCCGGAGGTGTGGCGGCGCACCGCCGTGTTCATCAACTACGACGAGAACGACGGCTTCTTCGACCACGTGCCGCCGCCCGTGCCGGGCGCCGACGACCCCGACGGCGCCGAGGAGCGCTGGCAGGGCCTGCCGACCGGGCTCGGCGTGCGGGTGCCGATGCTCGTCGTGTCGCCCTGGAGCGTCGGCGGGTACGTGTCCTCCGAGGTCTTCGACCACACCTCCGTGGTGCGCTTCCTGGAGCGGTGGACCGGGGTGCGCGAGCCCAACATCGGCGCCTGGCGCCGCCAGGTCACCGGCGATCTGACCGGCGCCTTCGACTTCGACCGCGGCCACCGGCAGCCGGAGGTGGAGCGGCCCGGCGCGATCCCGCCGTTCAGCGGCCGCTGGCAGCCGCAGCCGCCCGTGCGGCAGTCGATGCCCCGCCAGGAGCCGGGCGTGCGCCGGGCGCGCCCGCTGCCGTACCAGCCGGACGCCGACGCCAGGACCGGCAAGGACGGCACGCTCACGGTGCGCCTGCGCAACGGCGGCCGGCGCAGCGCGCACTTCGCGCTGTACCCGTACGCCGGGGAATTCCCGATGCCGCAGCACCAGGACGTCCGGCACGAGGGCCGCTGGTCCGTGCCGCTGCGGGGGGACGCCTACCGCTTCACGGTCACCGGGCCGAACGGGTTCCGCCGCGAGTTCGCGGGCCGCACGGCAGGGGCCGCCGCGCTCTCCTCGGCGATCACCCGGCGCGAGCTGCACCTGACCCTGGCCAACCGGGGCAAGGAGCCGCTGGTCTACACCGTCAAGCCGCTCGGCTACGTGGACGAGGACGACGTCCGCCGGCGCACCCGGACCGTGCGCGTGCGGCCGGGCAGCAGCCGCACCCTCGCCTGGCGCACCTCGGACGAGCGCGGCTGGTACGACGTCGAGGTGACGGCGGGCCCCGGCGACGAGGCCTTCCGGCGGCGCCTGATGGGCCACATCGAGAACGGCCGCGCCAGCGTGTCGGGCTGACCGGCCGGGCGGAACCGGTGAGGCGGGGGCACACGGGCGCGGCCCGTGTGCCCCCGCGCGGTCCGCGGGGTCGCGCGCGCCTGGACGGACCCGCCGAACCTGTTGTGAGGCTGGACACGAAACGGACTAAGGATCTCCGGCGGCTGTCAGAGTGGCTCCGCATGGCCCATCTCGGTCATGTCGTCGCACAAGCGGCCACATGATCTTTACCTGTCCATGCCGATCAAGTAGTACTTCAAGCAGTAGACGTGTTCTTTTCGGGTCAATTCCGATGCTTCCCGGCTGCCCCGACGAGGATCCACGAGTCACTCAGGGAGCCGGTCCGTGGCAGCACTCGCCCGGTGGTGCGTCAAGCACCGCCTCGTCGCCGTACTGCTCTGGCTCCTCGCACTCGGCGGCACCGCGACCGCCGCCGGCGTCGTCGGCTCCGCGTACTCGAACAACTACGAGGTGCCCGGCACCGAGTCCCACCGCGCGAGCCAGCTCCTCAAGGACGGCTTCCCGAGCCTCGGCGGCGACAGCAACACCGTCGTCTGGCACACCGGCAAGGAGCCCGTACGGTCCGCCGCGGTCGAGCAGACGATGACCGAGACGCTCGACGAGATCGCCGAGCTGCCGGGCGTGGCCTCCGTCACCAGCCCGTACACCGAGCGCGGCGCCACCCAGATCAGTGAGGACGGCCGCACCGCGTACGCCACGGTCACCTTCCGTGGCCAGCTCGACGCTGTCGACCCCGGCGAGGCCCGCGCCGTCGTCCAGACCGCCGAGGCCGCCCGGACCGAGGGCCTCGACGTGGCCCTCGGAGGCGGCGCCATCGGCCTCACCGAGGCCAAGAGCGCCAAGACCGCCGAGATCGTCGGGGTGGCCGTCGCCGCCGTCGTGCTGTTCCTCGCCTTCGGCTCGCTCGCCGCGTCGGCCCTGCCCATCGCCACGGCGCTGGTCTCCGTCGGCACGGCGTACGCGGGCATAGTGCTGCTCGGCCACGTCATGACCGTCGCCGACTTCGCGCCGATGCTCGGCACCCTGATCGGGCTCGGCGTCGGCATCGACTACGCCCTGTTCATCGTCACGCGCCACCGCAAGGGCCTCAAACGCGGCCTGCCGGTCGCCGAGGCCGCCGAGCGGGCCGTCGCCACCACCGGCCGCGCCGTCGTCTTCGCGGGCGCCACCGTCTGCATCGCGCTGCTCGGCATGCTGATCCTGCGCCTGAGCTTCCTCAACGGCGTCGCCATCGCCGCCTCCCTGACCGTCGTCCTCACGGTCGCCGCGTCCGTGACGCTGCTGCCCGCGCTGCTCTCCTTCATCGGGCCGCGCGCGCTCAGCCGCCGCGAGCGGCGCAGGCTCGCCGAGCGCGGGCCCGAGCCGGAGGTGCCCACCGGGCTCGCCGCCCGCTGGTCGGCGTTCGTGGAGCGCCACCCCAAGCTGCTCGGCGCCCTCGCGATCGTGGTGATGGCGGTGCTCGCCCTGCCCACGCTCTCGCTCCGCCTCGGCACGTCCGACCAGGGCAACAACCCCGCGACGGCCACCACGCGGCAGGCCTACGACCTGCTCGCCGACGGCTTCGGCCCCGGCGTGAACGGCCCGCTCACCCTCGTCACGGACGTCCGCGGCGCCCCCGACCGGCTCGCCCTCGACAACCTCGGCGCGACCCTGGAGTCCACCCCGGGCGTCGCCTCTGTGAGCCCGGTGACCTACGACGCCGGCGGCGACGCGGCCTTCCTCACCGTCGTACCCGAATCCGCACCCCAGTCGAAGGCCACCAGCGACCTCGTCGACCGGCTCCGCGGCGACGTCCTGCCGCGCGCCGAGAGCGGCACGTCCCTCGACCTCCACGTCGGCGGAGTGACGGCGGGCTACGACGACTTCGCGGAGGTCATCGTCGGCAAGCTGCCGCTGTTCGTGGGCGTCGTCATCGGCCTGGGCTGCGTCCTGCTGCTCCTCGCCTTCCGCTCGGTCGGCATACCGCTGAAGGCCGCCGTCATGAACGTCGCGGCGGTCGCCGCCGCCTTCGGCGTCGTCGTCGCGGTCTTCCAGTGGGGCTGGGGCAGCGAGCTGATGGGCCTGGGACGCGCCGGCCCCATCGAGCCCTTCCTGCCCGTCATCATGGTCTCGGTCCTCTTCGGCCTCTCCATGGACTACCAGGTCTTCCTGGTCAGCAGGATGTACGAGGAGTGGCTGGAGACCGGCGACAACCGCGTCGCCGTCCGCGTCGGCCTCGCCGAGACCAGCCGGGTCATCAACTCCGCGGCCGTCATCATGATCTCGGTGTTCCTCGCCTTCGTGCTCAGCGGCGACCGGGTCATCGCGATGTTCGGCATCGCCCTCGCCGCGGCCGTCGCGCTCGACGCCTTCCTCCTTCGCACGCTGCTCGTGCCCGCCCTCATGCACCTGCTCGGCGGGGCCAACTGGTGGCTGCCGCGCAGCGTGGACCGCTGGCTGCCGCGGATCAGTATTGAGGTGCCCGAGCGCCGGACCCATGCGAAGATCCCCGGACACCGCGAGCGCGACGAGGTCGCGTACGCGCTGGAGAAGCGCTAGCCGCCACACCGCCGAGGGAGAGCCGGATGTTCGCCATATCCGTGGGGGAGGGGGCCGAACTGCGGCCTCTGGAGCCGTGGAACGCCGAGGAATTCCTGGAACACGTCGACCGGGCGCGGGAGTTCGCGGGCCCCTGGGTGCCCGCGACGGTCATCGCCAAGGACCTGGAGTCCGCCCGGGGGGTGTTGCAGAGGTACGTCGACAAGCTGGCGTCGGACACCGGACGCCTGTACGGCATCTGGCTCGACGGCAAGCTCGTCGGCGGTGTCCTCTTCCGTGTCTTCGACACCGCGACCGAGACCTGCGAGGTCGGCGTCTGGCTCGAACCCTCCGCCACCGGCCGCGGCCTCATCACCAATGCCGTCCGTGCCCTCGTCGACTGGGCCGTCGACGAGCGCGGCATGCACCGCGTGGAGTGGCTGGCCTCCTCCCGCAACGACCGCAGCAAGGCCCTGGCCGAGCGCCTCGGCTTCGTCCGCGACGGGGTGCTGCGGGAGAGCTTCCCCTGGCAGGGCATCCGCCACGACATGGAGGTCTGGTCGGTGCTCGCGCCCGAGTGGCGGGCGGCCCGCGCCGCGCGTTGAGGGGCCCGGGCGCCTCGCGTTAAGGGGCTTCTCAGACGCCGTAAGGGGACTCTCAGACTCCGTCCGTACGGTGCGCAGCATGGGAACGAAGAGCGCCAACGAGACGGACGAGACGGTAGCGACGGACGAGGCGCCTAAGGAGGCACCTCAGAGCCCGGAGCCGTCTAAGGCCCTTACCGAAACCGGTGAGCCCGAGGCCGACGAGCGTGAGGCCGATGAGCCCGAGGACGTGCTCGCCGAGGACGAGCCCGCCGCCGCACCGGCGGGCATCGGGCAGGGCGCGGCCGCCGTCGTCGCGGCCGCGCTCGGCCTGATCGGCCTCTCCGGAGGGTGGCTCGGCACGGTCGCCGCGGCCCGCGAGTCCCTGATCGGCCAGCTCAACACCTCCCAGGGCGCGGGCGTGGCCCGCCAGGTCCAGGAGGTCTACGGCGACTCCTGGAAGACGACGGCCCTGGTCGCGGGCGCGTTCGCCCTCGCCGCCGTGCTGGTCGGCGCCGCCACCCTGCTCCGCCCGGCCTTCGGCGCCCCCCACCGCGTCCAGGCCCCCTGGATCAAGTCGGTCGCCTGGGCGGGCTTCGCCCTCGGAGCCATCGGCCTGGTCCTTGCCGTGGCCAAGTACACGAACCTGCTCCTGGGCTTGCCGGCCACCAGCTAGGCCTGAGCGGGCACCCGGACCCGGGACTAAGGCACACCCGCACACCTAAGGCCCCCCGCCCCCACAAGATGCGGAACCTTCCCGATGTGCCGCGCCCCCCTGGGAAGCGAAAGTGGAGTCATCGCAGAGAGCGAGACACCACCACCCAGGGGGACACGAAATGTTCGACTACGAACTCCACCAGTTCCGCGCCGCCGAGCTGGCCCAGGAGGCCGCCCGCCACAGCCTCGTACGGGAGGCGCTCAAGGGTCTGAAGTCGCGTCGGGCGCTCGGCCGGGAAGAGGCCGCGGCCCGGATGACGGCCGAGCGCACCGAGCCCACCGCCCGCCAGGCCGACCGCTTCACCCGCGCGGCCTGACCGCGGCCCCGGCCCGGCCCTGCATGTCGCGCACAGCGAAACCCACTCCCGCAAAACCGCAGCTCTGTGCGATGCTCACCGCTGTGGAGACCAAGTCCGTCAGCCCCGTCTTCGTCGGCAGAGCCGATGAACTGCGCGTACTGAACGACGCGCTCGCCCGCGCCGCCGCGCCCACCGCGGGCGAGCCGCAGGCCTTGCTGCTCGGCGGCGAGGCCGGGGTCGGCAAGACCCGCCTCCTCGAGGAGTTCGAGGCCGCGGCCATCGCCGCGGGCGCGGTCGTGGCGGTCGGCGGCTGCGTCGAGATCGGCGCCGACGGACTGCCCTTCGCCCCCTTCTCCGCCGCCCTGCGCAGCCTGCGCGAGCAGCTGCCCGCCGAGTTCACGGCCGCCGCGGCGGGCCAGGAGGAGGAACTGGCGCGGCTGCTTCCGGAGTTGCGCGAAGGGCCCAGAGGCCCGTCCTCCGGCGGCAGGCCCGGCGAGGAGGCCATGGCGCGGCTCTTCGAGCTGACCGCCCGCCTCCTGGAGCGCGTGGCCGCCGACCGCACCGTCGTCCTGGCCCTCGAAGACCTGCACTGGGCGGACGCCTCCACCCGCCACCTGCTCTCGTATCTCTTCCGCACGCTGCGCAGCGGCCACCTCGTCGTCCTCGCCAGCTACCGCGCCGACGACATCCACCGTCGCCACCCGCTGCGCCCGCTCCTCGCCGAGCTGGACCGCCTGCGCACGGTCCGCCGCGTCGAACTCGCCCGCTTCAGCCGGGACGAGGTGGCCCGGCAGATGGCCGGCATCCTCGCCACCGAGCCCGCCCCGAAGCTGGTCGACGACGTCTTCGAGCGCTCCGACGGCAACGCCTTCTTCGTCGAGGAACTCGCCGTCGCCTCCCACGGCGGCAACTGCGCCGCACTCAACGACTCGCTGCGGGACCTGCTCCTCGTCCGCGTCGAGGACCTGCCCGACGACGCCCAGAAGGTGGCGCGCATCGTCGCCGAGGGCGGCTCGACCATCGAGTACGACCTGCTCGCCGCGGTCGCCGACCTCACCGAGGACGACCTCATCGACGCGCTGCGGGCCGCCGTCGGCGCCAACATCCTGCTCGCCACGCCCGGCGGCGACGGCTACCGCTTCCGGCACTCCCTGGTGCGCGAGGCCGTCGGCGACGACCTGCTGCCCGGCGAGCGCTCCCGCATCAACCGCCGCTTCGCCACCGTCCTTGAGGCCGACCCCGCGCTCGTCGCCGCCGACCAGCGCGCCGCCCGCCTCGCCAGTTACTGGTACCACGCCCACGACGCCGCGAAGGCGCTGCCCGCCGTGCTCAACGCCTCCGTCGAGGCCCGCCGCCGGCACGCCTACGCCGAGCAACTGCGCCTCCTCGAACGGGCGATGGAGCTGTGGGACGACGCTCCCGACGACGTGCGCGCCCTGCTGCGGCCCGTCGACTACACCGAGGTCTACCCGCCCTGCGGCTGCGACCCCGCCACCACCCCGCTGCGCTATCTGGACCTGATGGCCGAGGCGGCCGTCGCGGGCCGCCTGTGCGGCGAGCGCGAACGCGCGCTGAAGATCACCAAGCGTGCCCTGCGTCACCTGGAGGACGAGCAGGACGCCCTGCGGTCCGCCTGGTTCTGGGTGCAGCGCTCGCGGCTGGTGCAGAGCCTCGCCCGCGGCGACGGCTGGGCGGAGCTGGCCACCGCGCAGGACCTCGTGCGCGGCCACCCGCCGACGGAGGTGCACGCCGAGGTGCTCACCATGGTCGCGGGCTGGCAGATGCTGCACCAGCCGGGCCCGGAGAGCCTCACCGCCGCCGAGCAGGCCGTCGAGTACGCCCGCATGGTCGGCGCCCACGAGATCGAGCTGAACGCCCGGCTCACCCTCGGCGGCCTGGTCGTCGACACGGGCGACATCGACGCCGGGCTCGCCGAGATGTACGCCGTCCGGGAGCGCGTCACCGCCGAGGGCATCGTCGGCGTGCTCTGCCGCTGCTACATCAACCTGCCCTCCGTCCTCGAAGGCATCGGCCGCCACCGCGAGTCCCTCGCCCTCCTCGACGAGGGCATCAAGCACGCCCAGCGGTACGGCCTGCGCGACTCCGAGGCCTGGATGTGGGCCAACCGCTCCGAGTCCCTGTACTCGCTCGGCCGCTGGGACGACGCCGTCGACTCGGCGAGCCGCGCCGTCCTGAGCGCCAAGCCGCGCGGCGGCGCCGGGGTGCGCCTCGCCTACTTCGCGCTCGCCCGCGGCGACATGGCCGAGGCCGCCCGCCACCACGCCGAGGCCTGGCGGCACTTCGGCACGCACGACTCCATACCCCAGAACACCCTTCCCCTGGCCCGCATCGCCCTCGGGATCGCCGCGGGCGAGGGCCGCATCCTCGACGCCCGCGCCGAATTCCGCAGGACCGTCGGCGAAGGCCTCCCGCCCGGCACCCAGCGGTACGGCTGGCCGCTGGTCCTCGCCGCCGCCACCGCCGAGGCCGACGCCCGCGGCCTCGCGATCGCCGCCCCGGGCCGCGAGGAGTCCCTGCGCCTGATCCGCGCCACCGCGAAGTCCCTGGCCACCCGCGTGCCTGTCTGGCAGGCGTACGAGCGCTGGGTGCGTGCCGAACTCCTGCGCGCCGAGGGCCACGCGACCTCCGACGACTGGCTGGAGGTCCTCTCCGCGATCACCCCGCTCGAGCGGCCCTACGACCTCGCGCGCGTCCGCCACCGCCTCGCGGAGGCACTGCTCACGGGCGGGGCCCCGGGCGGCAGGGCCGCCGCGGGCGACACCGACCGGGATCGGGCCGCCGAACTGCTGCGGCAGGCGGTCGCGGTGGCCGAGCACCTCAGCGCCCGCCCCCTCGTCGAGGCCGTCACGCAGCTCGCCAAGGCGGCCCGCATCGCGCTGACCGGAGCGCCCTCGTCCGCCCCGGCCGACCCCGCCGAGGAGCTGGGCCTGACCACCCGCGAGCGTGACGTGCTGCGCCTGGTCACCGCGGGGCGCAGCAACCGCCAGATCGCCGAGGAACTGTTCATCTCCCCGAAGACAGCGAGCGTCCACGTCTCCAACATCCTCGCCAAGCTGGGCGTCGCAGGCCGCGGCGAGGCGGCGGCCCTCGCCCACCGGCTCCGCCTCTTCACCGAGCAGGAGGAGCCCGTGGCGGCGGGGTGACCGGGGCCCGCCCGGGCCCCGGCCCGTTTCCCGGGCGCTCGCTTACCCTGGGGAACGGGACCGTCTTCAGCCTCCGGGAGGCACCGTGTTCAACGTGTTCGAGCAGCTCTTCGCTCCCGGGCGCAAGCACACCGACGACGAGAAGAAGCGGCTGGAGCTGTCGCGCGTGGACGTCGACGACGGGGACCCGGGCCGCGGGCCCATAGACCTGTCCTCGGGCAAGGTGGTCGTCAGGGTCCCGAACCAGGGGGCGGTGGGCGCCCACCCTGAACCGGAATCCGGCCCTGGCCCCGACGAGCCCCCGCCCCCGGCCTGAGCCCGCCGCCGATTCAGCCTCTGCCTCGGCTTCGGCCCCGCCCCGGTGTGGCCCGCGGAGGCCTCGGCCGCCGCTGGAGCCCGGTGGTCCTGGCTTCGGCTCCGCTTCGGTTCCGGTCCCGGGCGACGCGAGCGCGAGCGCGTCTCGCTACTTCACCTCCACCTCCAGGATCTTGTCGTCCCCCTTCTCCGGCGTGCCCCGAGAATCCGTCTCGCTCGTCACGAGCCACAGCTTGTCGCCGCCCGCCGCGAGCACCGTGCGCAGCCTGCCGTGCTCCTCGGTGAGGAACGCCTCCGTCTTCGGCTCCCCGCTCACCCCGCGCACCGGGACGCGCCACAGCCGCTGGCCGCGCAGGCCCGCCATCCAGATCGAGCCCTCGGCGTGGGCGACGCCGCTCGGGGAGGCCTCGGACGTCTTCCACTGGGCCACCGGCGCGTGGAAGCCGTCCTTCTTGGCGTCCGCGTCGCCCTTGCCCTCCACCTCGGGCCAGCCGTAGTTGTCACCTGCCTTGATCTCGTTCAGCTCGTCCCAGGTGTCCTGGCCGAACTCCGAGGCCCACAGGCGCTTCTGCTCGTCCCAGGCGAGTCCCTGCACATTCCGGTGGCCGTACGAGAAGACCGGGGAGCCCTCGAAGGGGTTGCCCGGGGCGGGCTCGCCGTCCGGGGTGAGGCGGAGGATCTTGCCGCCGAGGGACTTCTTGTCCTGGGCGAGGCCGGTGTCCCCGGTCTCCCCCGTGCCCACGTACAGCAGCTTGTCGGGGCCGAAGGCGATCCGGCCGCCGTTGTGGATCATGCCCTTGGGGATGCCCTTGAAGATCGTGTCGGGGGCGCCAAGGCGCTGGCCCGCGGGCTTCGCCTCGTCGTACAGCATCCGGGCCACGCGGTTGTCGGAGGCCGTCGTGAAGTACGCGTACACGAAGTGGTCCGAGGCGTACGCCGGGGACAGGGCGAGACCCATCAGGCCGCCCTCGCCGCCGGGGTCGACCCCGGGGACCGGGCCGGCTTCGGTCTTCTTGCCGGTGCTGCCGTCGACATGGGTGATCGTGCCCTCGTCACGGGAGGAGACGAGCAGGTCGCCGCCCGGGAGCGCGGCGAGCCCCCAGGGTGACTTCAGGCCCGTGGCCAGGGTCTTGGTGACCTTGGCCGAGCCCTTCTCCGGGGGAGGCGTCGCGCCGTCGTCCGGCGGGGAGCCGCTGGGGCCGGAGGCGCTGGACTCGGTGCGCTCGCCGCCCCGCGCGGCGTCGCCGTCGTCCGACGAGCATCCGGTGGCCAGCAGGAGGGCGGTGGCCAAGGTGGCCGCCACGGCGAAACGGTGAGGACTCGGCACGGTGAGGATCCCTTCGGTGCGGCGCTTCTCCTGTTCATACACCGCCCGAGCCCCGCGGGTTCCACACCTCTGCCGAGGGCTCGCCGACCCCGCCCTTCCCGAAACCGGGGGCTCCGCCTCCGGACCCCCGCCTGATCGGCCGCGGAGCGGCGATACAGGGGCTGGGCTCAGTCCCAGGAGCCCTGGGCCGGGGGCAGCGCCGCCAGGTCCGCGAGGTCGCGGGGGGAGAGGCGGACCCCCGCAGCCCCCGCGTTCTCCCGCGCCCAGCGGTCCCGCTTCGCGCCGGGGATCGGCACCACCTGGGCGCCCTGCGCGAGCACCCACGCCAGGGCCACCTGCGCGGGCGTCGCGCCGTGCCGGGCCGCGACCCGGCGCAGGCCCACCACCAGAGGCTGGTTGGCCGCCATCATCTCGGCGGTGAAGCGCGGATGCCGGGCGCGCAGGTCGTCCGGCTCGAAGCCCTGCCCCGGCGTCAGCGTGCCCGTGAGGAAGCCGTTGCCCAGCGGCATCGCGGCCAGGAGCCCCACGCCCCGCGCCGCGCACCACGGCAGCAGCGCGTCGAGCGCCTCGGGTGACCACACCGACAGCTCGGCCTCCACCGCCGTCACCGGGAAGACCTGCTGGATCCGTTCGAGCTGGCGGATCGTGGTGTCGTGCATCCCGGCGCCGGACCGCCGCCGCGCCCGCGCTCCGACCGCGCACAGGCCGAGAGCCCGCACCTTCCCGGCCGTGACCAGGTCGGCCATCGCGCCCCAGGTCTCCTCGATCGGCACCTCCGGGTCGGCGCGGTGCAGCTGGTAGAGGTCGATGGTGTCCGTCTGGAGGCGCCGCAGCGACGCGTCGCAGGCGCGCTTCACATAGCCGGGCCTGCCGTTGGCGACGACGTGCTGGTCACCCACGAGCAGCCCGCACTTCGTCGACACGAAGGCCTCGGCGCGCCGCTCCTTGAGCACCCGCCCGATGAGCAGCTCGTTGGTGAACGGGCCGTACATGTCCGCCGTGTCGAGGAGCGTCGTGCCCAGGTCGAGCGCCGCGTGCACGGTCCGCAGCGAGGCCTCACCGCGCTGTCGAGAGCCGGAGTACGCCCAGTTCATCGGCATGCAGCCGAGTCCGACGGCGCCCACCCCGAGCGCACCGGCGCCGATCGTCCTGCGCTCCACCTGGTCGAACCCTCCCGCTGTCCCGCGATCCCTCGATCCCGCGACGTGTCCGCGATCTTCCGTCCGGGCGGCACCAAACGTAACCTCTGCCTCCCGGCACGCGGCGTGCGCCCTGTTCGCATTAGCCTCCTGACCATGACAACTGACGTATGGCTGCCGTTCGAAGAGACCGACGTCGAGGGTCTGCCGGTCGCGTCCGAAGCCGGTCTGACGTACCGCTACTGGGACGGCGGTCCGGACTATCCCGCCGATCCGGCCGACTGCGTCTTCTACGTGGTCCCGTACATGAAGAGCATCGACGTGGTGGTGCCCCCGATGACCGCCATGACGTCCCTGCGGGTCGTGCAGACGCTGACGGCGGGCATCGACGCCCTGGAGCCCGGCCTGAAGTCCCTGCGGCCCGGTGTCCGGCTGTGCAACGCGCGCGGGGTGCACGAGGCCAGCACCGCCGAGCTGGCGCTGACGCTGATCCTCGCCTCCTTGCGGGGCGTCCCGCGGTTCGTGGAGGGGCAGCGGGTCCAGGAGTGGCGCTCGGGGTTCTACCCGGCACTCGCCGACAAGTCCGTGCTCATCGTGGGGTACGGATCCATCGGCTCCGCGATCGAGGACCGGCTCGCGCCCTTTGAGTGCGCGCGGGTGGCGCGCGTCGCGCGCACCGAGCGCACCACGGCGCGCGGTTCGGTGCGCTCGCTCGACGAACTGCCCCGACTGCTTCCCGAAGCGGACGTGGTGGTGCTGTCCACGCCCCTCACGGACGCCACCCGCGGCCTGGTCGACGCCGACTTCCTGGCACGCATGAAGGACGGCGCGCTGCTCGTGAACGTCGCCCGCGGACCGGTGGTCGACACGAAAGCGCTGCTCCCGGAGCTGGAGAGCGGCCGCCTGACCGCGGCCCTGGACGTCACGGAGCCGGAGCCGCTGCCTGCGGGACACCCGCTGTGGCGGGCCCCCGGCGTGCTGATCAGTCCGCACGTGGGGGGCTCGTCGTCCGCGTTCCGGCCGCGCGCCCGGCGCCTGTTGGCCGCCCAGCTGACGCGGTACGTCACCGGGGAGCCGCTCTCCAACGTCGTTCTGACGACGTCGTGACCCCGATGACGCCGTGAGCCCAAGGGTGTCGTAACCCGTCGCAACCCCAATATTCAGGGCCTCGGAGCCCGGCCCTCCAGCCTGCGAAGGCTTCACAAGTCGGTCAGGAACGGTCGATATCCGGCGCGCCGTGACCGCCTGGAACCGGCGTTGAGCCTTCTCTGCACGCTCCGCACTCACTCGTGTGCGCCGCGTGTCCATATTGACGGGGGTAGTCACGCAGCGTAGAGCAGACCTGTCCCTGAGTGACGAGGCTGGTGTATCGTCCCCGACAGGGGCTGCGCCGTGCACCGTTCGGCGCGGGGGATCGAGTACCGAGACGGCGAGGGGGGCGACGGGCGATGCACGGCCTATGGGCGAACGATCCGAAGCGGCGGGACCACCGCCCGCGACTCTCGCGTACACCGGCCCGCGGCCGTCGGCACTGCGCCCGGCGCCACCGCCACCGGCACCCGCACCGCGCCGCGAGGCGCCGTCCGCAGCGGTCGGAGGTCGGCGCATGGCAGTCATCAGGACGGACGAGCGACCGCCGACGCACGGACCCGGCGTCTCCTGGCGGGTGGCGGCGGGACCCGCGTCCCCCCGCTGTCCCGTCGACGGGACCGGGACGCCGTGGCCCGGCGGCGCATGGGACCCCTGGCACCACGGCGCGCTTCCCGCACCCGGGCGCGGCGCACCGCGCGGTGCGCGGACGCGGCGCTCGTGGCCGTGGCGCCGGCGCACGGAGCGGAGCGGGCAGGTGAGCGGGCAGACGGCTTCCGCGTCCGTCCTCGACGGCGGGCTCGGCGCCCCCCTGTCCTCCCCGGGTGCCCCCATGGCCCGCCGCCCGGCGCCGAGCGGGGGCACGGGCCTGCTCTCCCAGGTCCTCCTGCTGCTGGTCTGCGGGGGCTATGCGACGGGCTCCGCCCTCGGCTGGGGCTCGACCCGGCTCGCGCTCATCATGGGCGACTTCGGCCTCAGCGCCGCCGCCGCGGCCGCCGCCGTCTCCTGCTTCTTCTACTCCCGCACCCGGCGCAGCCGCTTTCGACCCGCTTGGCTGCTGTTCGCGCTCTCCTCCGCGATGGCGGCCTGCGGAAACGCGGTGTGGGGATGGCACGAGGTCGTCCTGCGCCAGCCCGTGCCCGAGCGCGGCTTCGCGGACCTGTTCTTCCTCTGCTTCGCACCGCCCGCCATCATCGGGCTGCTCGTGCTCGCCAAGCGGCCGGTCACCAAGGCCGGCTGGGTGTGCCTCGGGCTCGACGCGTGGCTCATCGGCGGTTCACTGCTCACGCTCTCCTGGAGCCTCGCCCTCGCGCACACCGCGCAGTTCGACGGCCCGGGCGTCGCCCACGCGGCCCTGTCGCTCGCGTACCCGCTCCTGGACATCGCGCTGGTCAGCATGGTCCTCGCCCTGCACTTCAGGCGCTCGTCGGCGAACCGCACCGCCGTGAACACCGCGATCGGGGCCCTCGCGCTGACCGTGATGTGCGACGCCCTGTTCACCTCGCCGCTGCTGCACGCCAGCTACCGCTCGGGGCAACTGCTCGACGCGGGCTGGTTCGCCGGTTCCCTGCTCCTCGCGTACGCCCCCTGGGCGACGCCCCGGCAGAGCCGCGCGGACACGGACCTCCCGCGCGCGGGCCACCGTCCGTACGGCAGGACGCGCATCCCGGCCCTGCACGACGTACGAGGCGTTCGCGACGGCCGCGACGGCCGCGGGGTTCATGAACCGCACGACGCGCGTGACGTACGGGACCCGCGGGAGATGCGAGATCCGCGTGATCAGCGCGACGTCCGCGACCACGAGCGGGGTGACGTCGCGCGGTACGCGACGACGCGGCCCATCGCCGGCTCGCTCGCCGCCCTCACGCCGTATCTGGCCGCCGCGGTCTGCACGCTCGGGATCCTCTACAACGTCCTGAACGGGCGCAGTGTCGACGAGGTCGTGCTCTTCACCGCCGGCACCGTCGTCCTCGCCCTCGTCGTCCGCCAGGGCATCATGCTGCTCGACAACATCACCCTCACCCAGGAACTGGCCCAGAAGGAGAACCACTTCCGGTCCCTGGTCCAGGGTTCGAGCGACGTCATCATGATCGCCGCCCCGAGCGGCATCCTGCGCTACGTCAGCCCGGCCGCCGCCGGGGTCTACGGCCGCGAGGCCGACGACCTCGTCGGCTCGGAGCTGGCCTCGCTCATGCACCCGGAGGACCTCGGACGCGTGGTCCACGAGGTGCGCCGCTTCCTCGCCGCCAACCCCGTGGAGGAGCCCACGACGCGGATCGAATGCCGTTTCAAGTCCGGCAGCGGTGAATGGCTGAACGTGGAGTCCACCGTCAACCGCCACCACGGCGGCCTCATCTTCAACAGCCGGGACGTGACCGAACGGGTGCGCCTCCAGGCGCAGTTGCAGCACAACGCCGAGCACGATCCGCTCACCGACCTGCCCAACCGGGCGCTCTTCACCCGCCGAGTCGCGCAAGCGCTCGGCGGTCGCAGAGTCACCGACCGAGGCACGGCCGTGCTCTTCATCGACCTCGACGGCTTCAAGGCCGTGAACGACACCATCGGCCACCAGGCGGGCGACGAACTCCTCGTGATGGCCGCCCAGCGCCTCCAGGAGGCCGTCCGCGCGTCGGACACCGCCTCGCGCCTCGGCGGCGACGAGTTCGCCGCCCTCATCGTCGGCGACGGCACCCGGGACCACGCCGCGCGCGAGAAGCACATCATGGAGCTGGCCGACCGGCTGCGGCTCAGACTCTCCCAGCCGTACGACATCGACGGCAACGATGTCCGCGTCGCCGCGTCCATCGGCGTGGCCTTCGCCGAACCGGGCGTAGGCGCGGGCGAGCTGCTGCGCAACGCCGACCTCGCGATGTACCGCGCGAAGGCCGCGGGCAAGGGCCGCGTGGAGCTGTACGCCCCCCAGATGCAGGCCGACGTCGCCCGCAAGGCCGAGCTGGCCACGCGCCTGCGCAGCGCCCTGCACGAGGGCGAGTTCGCGCTCCTGCACCAGCCCGTGGTGGCCCTCGACAGCGGCCGGATCACCTCGGTCGCCGCCCAGGCGCGATGGCGCTCGGCCCAGGGCATCCTGTTCACGCCCGCCGAGTTCCTGCGCACCGCCGAGGACGGCGAGCGCGCCGCCGAGCTGGGCCGCTGGCTGCTCCAGGAGGCCGTCGAGAAGGCCGCGGAGCGGGGCATCGCCGGGCACGCGATGCCCGTCTCGGTGCGGATCAGCGCGCGCCGCCTGGTCGACCGCTCCCTGCCGCTCGGCTCCCTGGAGGCCCTGCTCACCCGGCACGGACTGCCCTCCGGCGCGCTCGTCATCGAGCTGGCGGACAGCGACCCGCGGGTCTCCCTCGACGAGCTGGAGCGCCGTCTGACCTCCCTGCGGCGGCTCGGCGTCCGCGTCGCGCTCGACGGCTTCGGCAGCGGCTGCGCGGCGATCACGGCACTGCGGCGCCTCCCCGTCGACGTGCTGAAGCTGGACCGCGGGCTCGTCGAGGGCGTCGTGGAGTCCGCGCGCCTGCACAAGATCACGGCGGGTCTCCTGCGCATCGCCACCGACCTCGGCCTCGACTCCGTCGCCGACGGCGTGGACCACCCCGAGCAGGTCGTGGCGCTGCGCGCGATGGGCTGCACGCACGGCCAGGGCATGGCGTTCTCCGGCCCGCTCGACGAGTACCGGCTGCGCCGGGCGCTCGCGATGGGGGAGTACCCCGTGCCGCGCGGGCCCGTGGAGCCCGTCTGCGTGGGCGGCCCGGCCGTGGCGCCCCCCGGCGCCTTCGGCGGCGCGAGCGCGGCGACCGCGGTGTACGCGGCCGGGACGGTGGCCGGCACCACCCCGTTCGGCCGCTCACATGCTGAGACGCCCGTCCCACCTACTTGACAGCCCCGGCGCGCCGGGGGGAGGGTCAGTGCCATGCGCACCCGAATTCTCGTACTTGGAAAGCGCGTCGGCTGAAGCTGGGAAGCCCGGTCCTGACACCGGAGGAACCCCAGCGACCGCACCCGGCGCGCTCCCCTCGCTTGCCCCACGGCACGAGGGGTTTTTTGTTGCACCAGCACTGCCGAACCAAGGCAAAAAACCCGCTAGACCCCCGCCGAACGTTTCAGCGGAACCTCAGCGACAACCCTCAGCATCGAGAAGAGAATGCCGATGACCGAGCAGGCCACCGGGGCCAGCCATCCGCAGCCGCGGCCCCGATCCTCTGGACAGCAGCCCGCGCCCGTCGAGCACGTCACGGGTGCGCAGTCCCTGATCCGTTCGCTCGAAGAAGTCGGGGCCGACACCGTATTCGGCATTCCCGGGGGCGCGATCCTCCCGGCGTACGACCCGATGATGGACTCCACGCGCGTCCGTCACATCCTCGTCCGCCACGAGCAGGGCGCGGGCCACGCCGCCACCGGCTACGCCCAGGCCACCGGCAGGGTCGGCGTCTGCATGGCCACGTCGGGCCCCGGCGCCACCAACCTGGTCACGCCCATCGCGGACGCCCACATGGACTCGGTGCCGCTCGTCGCCATCACCGGGCAGGTCTCCTCCAAGGCCATCGGCACGGACGCCTTCCAGGAGGCGGACATCGTCGGCATCACGATGCCGATCACCAAGCACAACTTCCTGGTGACCAAGGCCGAGGACATCCCGCGCACCATCGCGGAGGCCTTCCACATCGCCTCCACCGGCCGCCCGGGCCCCGTCCTGGTCGACATCGCCAAGGACGCCCTCCAGGCGCGCACCACGTTCTCCTGGCCGCCGCAGCAGGAGCTGCCCGGCTACCGCCCGGTGACCAAGCCGCACGCCAAGCAGATCCGCGAGGCGGCGAAGCTCATCACCGCCGCGAAGCGCCCCGTCCTGTACGTCGGCGGCGGCGTCATCAAGGCCGGCGCCACCGCCGAGCTGAAGGTCCTCGCCGAGCTGACCGGCGCGCCCGTCACCACCACCCTGATGGCGCTCGGCGCGTTCCCCGACAGCCACCCGCTGCACGTGGGGATGCCGGGCATGCACGGTGCGGTCACCGCCGTCACCGCGCTCCAGAAGTCCGACCTGATCGTCGCCCTCGGCGCCCGCTTCGACGACCGCGTCACCGGCAAGCTGGACAGCTTCGCGCCGCACGCGAAGGTCGTGCACGCCGACATCGACCCGGCCGAGATCGGCAAGAACCGCGCCGCCGACGTGCCGATCGTCGGCGACGCCCGCGAGGTCATCGCCGACCTCGTCCAGGCGATCCAGGCCGAGCACACCGCGGGCCACACCGGCGACTACACCGCCTGGTGGGCCGACCTGAACCGCTGGCGCGACACCTACCCGCTCGGCTACGACCACCCGGACAACGGCCAGCTGTCACCGCAGCAGGTCATCGAGCGCATCGGCCGGCTGGCCCCCGAGGGCACGGTCTTCGCCGCGGGCGTCGGCCAGCACCAGATGTGGGCCGCGCACTTCATCCAGTACGAGCAGCCCGCGACCTGGCTCAACTCCGGCGGCGCCGGGACGATGGGCTATGCCGTCCCGGCCGCGATGGGGGCCAAGGCGGGCCGGCCGGACAAGACCGTCTGGGCGATCGACGGCGACGGCTGCTTCCAGATGACCAATCAGGAGCTGACCACCTGCGCCCTGAACAACATCCCGATCAAGGTCGCCATCATCAACAACGGCGCCCTGGGGATGGTCCGCCAGTGGCAGGCGCTGTTCTACAACCAGCGCTACTCCAACACCGTGCTGCACAGCGGCCCGGACGCGGACGGCAAGCAGCCGAGCGCGGGCACCCGCATCCCGGACTTCGTCAAGCTGTCCGAGGCGATGGGCTGTTACGCGATCCGCTGCGAGGACCCGGCCGACCTCGACAAGGTCATCGAAGAGGCCAACGCCGTCAACGACCGCCCGGTCGTGATCGACTTCATCGTCCACGAGGACGCCCAGGTCTGGCCGATGGTCGCGGCGGGCACCTCGAACGACGAGGTCATGGCCGCCCGGGGCGTCCGCCCCGACTTCGGCGACGGCGAAGACGACTGAGAGCACCAGGAAGAGGTACGACCGCCATGACCGTCATGTCCAAGCACACGCTCTCGGTCCTCGTCGAGAACACCCCCGGCATCCTCGCCAGGATCGCCGCCCTTTTCTCCCGCCGCGGCTTCAACATCGACTCCCTGGCCGTCGGCGTCACCGAGCACCCCGACATCTCCCGCATCACCATCGTCGTGAATGTCGAGGACCTGCCGCTCGAACAGGTCACGAAGCAGCTCAACAAGCTGGTGAACGTCCTGAAGATCGTCGAACTGGAGCCGGGCGCCGCCGTCCAGCGCGAACTCGTCCTCGTGAAGGTGCGCGCCGACAACGAGACCCGCTCCCAGATCGTCGAGATCGTCCAGCTGTTCCGCGCCAAGACCGTGGACGTCTCGCCCGAGGCCGTGACCATCGAGGCCACCGGGTCGAGCGACAAGCTGGAGGCCATGCTCAAGATGCTCGAACCCTTCGGCATCAAGGAGCTGGTGCAGTCCGGCACCATCGCGATCGGCCGCGGCTCGCGCTCGATCACGGACCGCAGCCTGCGGGCGCTCGACCGCACCGCCTGACGTTCCGCATTCCGGAACCCCCCGACCTTCCTGACCGAGCCCGCCGTACGGTGGGACGCAACATCAGCACACATAGGAGATATCCAGTGGCCGAGCTGTTCTACGACGCCGACGCAGACCTGTCCATCATCCAGGGCCGCAAGGTCGCGGTCATCGGTTACGGCAGCCAGGGCCACGCCCACGCCCTCTCGCTGCGCGACTCCGGCGTGGACGTCCGGGTCGGCCTGCACGAGGGCTCCAAGTCGAAGGCCAAGGCCGAGGAGCAGGGCCTGCGCGTCGTCACGCCCGCCGAGGCCACCGAAGAGGCCGACGTCATCATGGTCCTGGTGCCGGACCCGATCCAGGCCAAGGTCTACGAGGAGTCCATCGCCCCGCACCTGAAGGAGGGCGACGCGCTCTTCTTCGGCCACGGCCTGAACATCCGCTTCGGCTTCATCAAGCCCCCGGCGGGCGTCGACGTCTGCATGGTCGCCCCCAAGGGCCCGGGCCACCTGGTGCGCCGTCAGTACGAGGAGGGCCGCGGCGTTCCGTGCATCGCGGCCGTCGAGCAGGACGCCACGGGCAAGGGCTTCGAGCTGGCCCTGTCGTACGCCAAGGGCATCGGCGGCACCCGCGCGGGCGTCATCAAGACGACCTTCACCGAGGAGACCGAGACCGACCTGTTCGGTGAGCAGGCCGTGCTCTGCGGCGGCACCGCCGCCCTGGTCAAGGCGGGCTTCGAGACCCTCGTCGAGGCGGGCTACCAGCCGGAGATCGCCTACTTCGAGTGCCTGCACGAGCTGAAGCTGATCGTCGACCTCATGTACGAGGGCGGCCTGGAGAAGATGCGCTGGTCGGTCTCCGAGACCGCCGAGTGGGGCGACTACGTCACCGGCCCGCGCATCATCACGGACGCCACCAAGGCCGAGATGAAGAAGGTCCTGGCCGAGATCCAGGACGGCACGTTCGCGAAGCAGTGGATGGACGAGTACCACGGCGGCCTGAAGAAGTACAACGAGTACAAGCAGCAGGACCAGGACCACCTCCTGGAGACCACCGGCAAGGAGCTGCGCAAGCTCATGTCTTGGGTCAACGACAACGAGTAGGGCGTATGCCTGCGGGGCCGGGGCCCATCGCCCCGGCCCCGCAGGCGTGAGGACACGGGGCTCCGCCCCGGACCCCGCTCCTCAAACTCCCCCACTGCCTTAAGGGCGTGGGAGGTGCCCCCGAGGGGCTGGATCTTCCCAGCCCCTCCGCGCTTGTCCGCGGTGTCCAGCCTCGTCCGGGTGATCCTTCCAGTCAGGCGCATAGGGGCCCGGCAGCCGCCACTACACTGCAACCACCATTCGCGTCAGGCCCACAGCGTCGTGCGTCTTCCACGCGGCTAGCCACCTCCACCGCCTGCGGCCGTCGGGACGGCCGTCCGCATTGGACTTGTGAGGACTCACGTGAGCACTGCTGCCAACGGCAAACCGGTCGTACTCATCGCTGAAGAGCTGTCGCCCGCGACCGTCGAAGCCCTGGGCCCGGACTTCGAGATCCGCCGCTGCAACGGCGCGGACCGCGCGGAGCTGCTGCCCGCCATCGCCGACGTCGACGCCATCCTGGTCCGCTCCGCGACCAAGGTCGACGCCGAGGCCATCGCCGCCGCCCGCAAGCTGAGGGTCGTCGCCCGCGCGGGCGTCGGCCTCGACAACGTCGACGTCTCCGCCGCCACCAAGGCGGGCGTCATGGTGGTGAACGCCCCCACCTCGAACATCGTCACCGCCGCCGAGCTGGCCTGCGGCCTGATCCTCGCCACCGCCCGCAACATCCCGCAGGCCAACACGGCGCTGAAGAACGGCGAGTGGAAGCGCTCCAAGTACACCGGCGTGGAGCTGGCCGAGAAGACCCTCGGCGTCGTCGGCCTCGGCCGCATCGGCGCGCTCGTGGCGCAGCGGATGTCCGCGTTCGGCATGAAGGTCGTCGCCTACGACCCGTACGTGCAGCCGGCGCGCGCCGCGCAGATGGGCGTGAAGGTGCTCTCGCTCGACGAGCTTCTTGAGGCCTCGGACTTCATCACCGTGCACCTGCCGAAGACGCCCGAGACCGTGGGCCTCATCGGCGACGAGGCGCTGCACAAGGTCAAGCCCGCGGTGCGGATCGTGAACGCCGCGCGCGGCGGCATCGTCGACGAGGAGGCGCTGTACTCGGCCCTCAAGGAGGGCCGCGTCGCCGGCGCGGGCCTCGACGTGTACGCGAAGGAGCCGTGCACCGACTCCCCGCTGTTCGAGCTTGACCAGGTCGTGTGCACCCCGCACCTCGGCGCGTCCACCGACGAGGCGCAGGAGAAGGCGGGCATCTCGGTCGCCAGGTCCGTGCGCCTCGCGCTCGCGGGCGAGCTGGTCCCGGACGCGGTGAACGTCCAGGGCGGGGTCATCGCCGAGGACGTGCGCCCCGGCCTGCCGCTCGCCGAGAAGCTCGGCCGGATCTTCACCGCCCTCGCGGGCGAGGTCGCGGTGCGGCTCGACGTCGAGGTGTACGGCGAGATCACCCAGCACGACGTGAAGGTCCTCGAACTGTCCGCCCTGAAGGGCGTCTTCGAGGACGTGGTCGACGAGACCGTCTCGTACGTGAACGCGCCGCTGTTCGCGCAGGAGCGCGGCGTCGAGGTGCGGCTGACCACCTCCTCCGAGTCGCCCGACCACCGGAACGTGGTGACCGTGCGCGGCACCCTCGGCGACGGCGAGGAGGTGGCGGTCTCCGGCACGCTCGCCGGTCCCAAGAACCACCAGAAGATCGTCGCGGTCGGTGACTACGACGTGGACCTGGCGCTCGCCGACCACATGGTCGTACTGCGGTACGCGGACCGGCCGGGCGTCGTGGGCACCGTCGGGCGCGTCCTCGGCGAGGCCGGGATCAACATCGCGGGCATGCAGGTCGCCCGCGCCGACGTGGGCGGGGAGGCGCTGGCGGTCCTCACCGTCGACGACACCGTGCCGCAGCCGGTGCTCGCGGAGCTGGCGGAGGAGATCGGGGCGACGTCGGCCCGGTCGGTGAACCTGGCGGACTAGGCATCGAACGCCGGACGGGCCGGAAACCACAGCAGGTGGTTTCCGGCCCGCCCGGCGTTCGGCGTGTCAGCGCAGGGCCCTCGCGGCCAGGCCCGCGGCCAGGAGGAGCACCGCCGCACCGGCCAGGGCCGCCATGTGCATGCCGCTGGTGAAGGCGGAGCGGGCCGCGTCCGTGAGGGCGTCCGCCGCCGCGGGCGGCAGGTGCGAGGCGACCGCCACGGCGCCGCCCAGGGTCTCGCGGGCCGCGTCCGGCGCCGCCGCGGGCATCTCGTGGCGGAACACGGCCGTGCCGATGGAGCCAAGCACTGCCATCCCGAGCGCGCCGCCGAACTCCTGGCCCGTCTCCAGGAGGGAGGCTGCCGTGCCCGCCTTCTCCGCGGGGGCCGCCGCGAGCGCCAGGTCCGTCAGCTGGGAGCCCACGACCACGGCTCCGCAGGCCAGCACCCCGGCCCCGGCGAGCACCGTCCACAGCGCGTCCGTGCCGGCGGCGAAGAGCAGGCCGTAGCCGCAGGCGGAGAGCGCGAAGCCGGCCGCGACCACGCGGGCCCGCGGCACGCCCCCGCGCACCGCCGCCGTCGCGACCGGCGCGGCGAAGCCGATGAGGGCCGAGGGGAGCAGCGCCCACAGCGCGGCGTCGAGGGCGCTCTTGCCGAGCACCGACTGCAAGTACTGCGTGGTGAAATACGCCGAACCGAGCATCGCGAAGGACGAGACGAGATTCAGCGCGACGGCGGTCCCGAAGGCCCGGCCGCCCCGGAAGAGCGCGGGGGAGATCAGCGGTGACGCCGCGGTGCGCTGACGGCGTACGAAGAGCACGGCGAAGAGGGCGCCGACCGCGAGCGAGGCGACGTACGGCCACCGCACCCCCTCGGACGGCATCTCCTTCAGGCCGTAGACCATCGGCAGCACCGCCGCCATGGACAGCGGCACGCTCAGCATGTCGAAGCGGCCCGGGTCCGGGTCCTTGGACTCGGGGACGAGGGCGGGCGCGAGGGCCAGGAGCAGCACCATCGCGGGCAGGTTGACCAGGAACACCGAGCCCCACCAGAAGAATTCGACGAGGACGCCGCTGAGCACCGAGCCGAGCGCGACGCCGCCGACCATGACGCCGGACCAGACGCCGATCGCCTTGGCGCGCTGATCGGGGTCGCGGAACAGCGTGCGGACCAGCGCCATCGTGGAGGGCATCAGGGTCGCGCCGCCGATGCCGAGGACCGCGCGGGCGGCGATGAGCATCTCCGGGCTGGTGGCGTACGCGGCGGCGAGGGACGCCGTGCCGAAGGCCGCCGCGCCGATCAGCAGGAGCTTGCGGCGGCCGATGCGGTCGCCGAGGGAGCCCATGGTCATCAGCAGGCCCGCGAGCACGAACGCGTAGATGTCGAAGATCCACAGCTGCTGGGTGCCGCTCGGCTCCAGGTCGGCGTTCATCGAGGGGACCGCGAAGTAGAGGACCGACACGTCCATCGACACGAGCAGCAGCGGCAGCATCAGGACGGCCAGGGCCAGCCATTCCCTGCGGCCCGCCCGCTCGGTGGCGGGGACGGGCGGAGGCGGGGTTGTCGTCGTCATGAGGCAGGACTGTACGGCCGTATAAGACGCTTGTCTAGAACGGATGTGTAAGACGATTGTCTTGTACGGTCGTCTGGGGCGGACGTAGGCTGCTCGCATGGGACACCGTGAGGATCTGCTCGCAGGGGCCAAGCGCTGCCTGCTGGAGAAGGGCTTCGTGCGCACGACGGCCCGCGACGTGGTCAAGGAGTCGGGCACGAATCTCGCGTCGATCGGCTACCACTACGGCTCGAAGGACGCGCTGCTCGCCGAGGCGTACATCTCGCTCATCGAGGACCTCGGCGGCGGCTTCGTGGGGGCGCCGGGCGACGACGCCGGGCCGGGTGGCTCCCTTGAGCGGTTCGAGAAGGTGTGGGGCAACGTCGTCCAGTCGTTCCCGCAGGCGCGCGGGATCTGGCTGCTGACCCTTGAGTTCATCACCCAGGCCGAGCGGCTCGCCGGGGTGCGGGACATCATGGTCAAGGCCCAGGAGCAGGGGCGCGCGGGCCTGGCCGCGCTGCTGCTCGACCTCGACGAGAGCGCCCTGCCAAAGGACGTCGTGGCGGCGGAGGGGCGGCTCTACACCACCCTCCTGAACGGCCTCATGGTGCAGTGGCTCTTCGACCCCGGCTCGGCCACCACGGCGGCGCAGCTCACGGAGGGGCTGCGGCGGGTCGCCGCGCGGGCCGCCGAGGCCGAGCGGCTACCGCAGCCGTGACGCCTTCAGGGTCATGTGGAGCAGCAGCCGGTCCTCGCCCTCGTCCAGGTCCAGCTTCGTGAGCTGCTCCACGCGCGAGAGCCGGTAGTAGAGCGTCTGGCGGTGGATGCCCAGCTCCGCCGCCGCGCGGCCCGCCTGGCCCGCGCAGTCGAGGAACACCTCGGCGGTGCGGGCCAGTTCGCGGTGCGCGGGGGTCAGCAGGGCGCGGCCCGCCGCGTCCCGCGCGGCCTCCTCGGGCAGCGCCGTCAGGAGGCGGTAGGGGCCGATGTCCGACCAGCGGGCGAGCGGTCCGAGCCGGGGTTCGGCGAGCGCCGCGCGGGCCGCCGCCGACGCCTCCGACCAGGCCGCGCCCAGGTCCTCAAGGCCGTGCCGCGCGCCCGCGACCCCGGCCGTCGCACCGCCGCCGGCCTGCTCCGCGAGGCGGGACGCCGTCGTCAGAGCCGGGGTCATGGCGTCCGTGGAGCGCAGCCGCACCATCACCGCGAGCGAGTGGCCCGCCGCGCCCGCCGCCGTCCACGGCACCGTGCACAGGGCCGTCGCCCCCGGCACCGTCCGCAGCGCGGGCGCGTCCTCCGGGCCCGCCGCGGGCCAGGGCGCCACGCACACCACCGCGTGCAGGGCCTCGCCGCGCGGCCCCAGCGCCGTGCGGAGCGCCGCCACCGCCATGTCCCGCTGCCAGCCGCGCTCCGCGGTCAGGACCGCACGGAACTCCCGGGTCAGGTCGGCGCCCGCCTGGGCCTCGTCGGCGAGCAGCGCGCCGATGCGGGCGGCCACCTCCATGGCCGCGCCGAGCCGCGCGTCCGAGGGGCCCGGCTCGTCGTCGAGGAGCCACACATAGCCGAGGGCGTACCCCCGGTGGCGTACCGGAAGGCAGATCCGGCCTCGGTGCACGCCCGCCTCCGGGGTCGGCGGGATGCGCACCGGCGCGGTGGCGCGGGTGATGCCGAAGCTCTCGAACCAGGCGCGGACCGCGGCCGTGGAGCGGCGGGTGAGGATCGAGCGGGTGCGGACCGGGTCGAGGTCGGCCGCCTCGAAGCCGTCGCCGCCGTCGTGCGCGCCGAAGGCGATCAGCTCGAAGTCGCGGTTCTCCAGGGTCGCGGGCGCGCCGAGCAGGGCCGAGATCTCGTCGACCAGTTCCTGGTAGTCGCCCTTCACCCGTGCCCTTCCTTCGCTCCGTGCGGGCTGCCGCGCCTGCCCGGTCTCCTCACCGTCAATGCCTACGGAAGCCATTCTCGCGCAGTCCGGCACCCGGCTCAGACATCTGTCTGAGATCCAGCCCACGGATGCGTGACAGGTGTCGATAGCTCAGGATCGGAGGGATCCTTAGGTTTCACGGTGGTTCTCCGTGCCGTACCAGTTTTGTCGCAAAAATGACGCCGGTACGGCTTCGTTCGTACTCCCGTGGAGGTGCCCCGTGCTGGGTCCCGTGATCCTTGCCGCGTCGCGCAGTGACAAGATGCGCCGTTTTGTGTCGGCGGCGCCGGGCACCAAGCAGGTCGTCGACCGCTTCATCGCCGGTGAGACCGTCGACCAGGTCGTCCCGATCGTCGAGGACGCGGTCGGCAAGGGCCTGGAGGTCACCCTCGACGTCGTCGGTGAGGACATCACCACCGTCGAGCAGTCCCACGCCGCGCGCGACGCCTATCTGGCGCTCATCGACCGCCTCAAGGACCTCGGCTTCGGCGAGAAGGCCGAGATGTCCGTGAAGCTGTCCATGTTCGGCCAGGCGCTTGAGGACGGCCACGAGCTGGCCCTGGCCAACGTCCGCCCGGTCGTCGAGGCCGCCGCCGCCATCGGCACCACGGTCACCCTGGACGCCGAGGACCACACCACCCTCGACTCGATGTTCGCCATCCACGACGAGCTGCGGAAGGACTTCCCGCAGACCGGCTGCGTCATCCAGGCCTATCTGTTCCGCACCGAGGACGACGCCCGGCGCCTGGCCGCGAACGGCAGCCGCGTGCGCATCGTGAAGGGCGCCTACAAGGAGCCCGCCGAGGTCGCGTACCAGGACAAGGCCGAGATCGACAAGGCGTACGTCCGTATCCTGAAGATCCTGATGGACGGCGAGGGCTACCCGATGATCGGGTCCCACGACCCGCGCCTGATCGCCATCACCCAGGAGCTGGCCCGGCGCGCCGGGCGCAAACTGGACGAGTACGAATTCCAGATGCTGTACGGCATCCGCAGCGAGGAGCACCTGCGGCTCGCCGCCGAGGGCCACCGGATGCGCGTCTACACCGCCTACGGAACCGACTGGTACGGCTACTTCATGCGCCGCCTCGCGGAGAAGCCGGCGAACCTGCTGTTCTTCGGCCGTTCCATCCTCACTAAGGGCTGAGCCGCCCGCACCCGCCCCCCTCCCCGTACAGAGCCCCCCGCACAAAAGGAGCCAAGGAACTCATGGACGCTGTCACCCAGGTCCCCGCCCCGGTCAACGAGCCGGTACACGGCTACGCCCCGGGCTCCCCGGAGCGCGCCCGGCTCGAGGCCAAGCTCAAGGAGCTGTCCGAGAACCCGATCGAGCTGCCGATGACCATCGGCGGCGTGAAGCGCCTCGGCGGCGGCGAGCCCTTCCAGGTCGTCCAGCCGCACAACCACAAGGCCGTCATCGGCACCGGCCGCGGCGCCACCCAGCAGGACGCGCAGGACGCGATCGACGCCGCGCTCGCCGCCGCCCCGGCCTGGCGCGCGATGTCCTTCGACGACCGCGCCGCGATCATCCTGCGCGCCGCCGAGCTGCTGTCCACGACGTGGCGCGAGACGCTGGCCGCCTCCACCATGCTCGGCCAGTCCAAGACCGCCCAGCAGGCCGAGATCGACACGCCCTGCGAGCTGGTCGACTTCTGGCGCTTCAACGTGAAGTACGCCCGTGACCTGCTCGCCGAGCAGCCCCCGGCGAACTCCACCGGCGTGTGGAACCGCCTGGACCACCGCCCGCTGGAGGGCTTCGTCTACGCGATCACGCCGTTCAACTTCACGGCCATCGCGGGCAACCTGCCGACCGCCCCCGCCCTGATGGGCAACGTGGTCGTGTGGAAGCCGTCCCCGACGCAGACGCACGCCGCGGTGCTGCTCATGCAGCTCCTGGAGGAGGCGGGCCTGCCCAAGGGCGTCATCAACCTGGTGACCGGCGACGGCATCGCCGTCTCCGACGTGGCCCTGCACCACCCGGACCTGGCCGGCATCCACTTCACCGGCTCGACCCGCACCTTCCAGCACCTGTGGAAAACGGTCGGCACCAACATCGAGAAGTACCGCTCCTACCCGCGCATCGTGGGCGAGACGGGCGGCAAGGACTTCGTGGTGGCGCACCCCAGCGCCGACCGCGCCGTCCTGAAGACCGCGCTGACCCGCGGCTCCTTCGAGTTCCAGGGCCAGAAGTGCTCGGCCACCTCGCGCGCCTACATCCCGGCCTCCATCTGGAACGACGGGTTCAAGGAGGAGTTCGCGGCCGAGGTCGACGGCATCAAGATGGGTGACGTCACCGACCTGTCGAACTTCATCGGCGCCGTCATCGACGACCGCGCGTTCGCCAAGAACAAGGCGGCGATCGACCGCGCCAAGGCCGACGAGACCTGCACGATCGTCGCGGGCGGCAGCTACGACGACTCCGAGGGCTACTTCGTGCGCCCGACCGTCGTCGAGTGCTCCGACCCGGACAACGAGGTCTTCAAGGACGAGTACTTCGGCCCGTTCCTGGCTGTGTACGTCTACGAGGACGACAAGTACGACGAGATGCTGACCCAGATGGAGTCGGTGTCGGCCTACGCGCTCACCGGCTCGGTCATTTCCAACGACCGCGCCGCGGCCGCGTACACGATGGAGAAGCTCCGCTACGCCGCGGGCAACTTCTACATCAACGACAAGTCGACCGGCGCCGTCGTGGGCCAGCAGCCCTTCGGCGGCGGCCGTGCCTCCGGCACCAACGACAAGGCGGGCGCCCCGCAGAACCTGATGCGCTGGACGCTGACCCGCGCCATCAAGGAGACGCTGGTCGCGCCGACCGACTACGGCTACCCGCACATGGGCTGACGGCAGCCCCCTGAACCCCGCCCCCGGCTTGGGCCCCACCCCGGCCGGGGGCGGTGTCGTACCCGCATCCGCATCCGCACCCGCCTCGCTCAGCGCGCCCTGCGGGCGAGGAAGTCGTCGACGAGGCCCGCGATCTGCCCGGCGTGCGTCTCCAGGGCGAAGTGCCCCGTCGGCAGCAGATGCACCTCGGCGTCGGGCAGGTCCCGCTGGAAGGCGGTGGCGCCGTCGCGCACGAAGATCTCGTCGTGCGCGCCCCACACCGCGAGCACCGGCACCTGGCTCTCGCGGAAGTACGCCTGGAAGTCCGGGTACAGCGCGATGTTGCTGCCGTAGTCGCCGATGAGCGCGAGCTGGATCTCCGCCTGCCCCTCGCGCGCCATGGAGGCGGCGTCGTGCTCCCACGCGTCGGGGCTGATCAGGTCGCGGTAGCGCGCGGGGACGCCGTGCGTGTACTGCCACTTCACGCCCTCCGGGGAGCGGATCTCCCGCACGGGCGCGGCCGTCTCCTCGCTCGGCTCCTTGATGTACGCGAACACGGGCGCCCAGGCCTCGGCGCCGATGCCCTCCTCGTACGCGTTGCCGTTCTGCGTGACGATCGCCGTGATCCGCCCGGGGTGGGCGAGCGCGAGGCGCAGGCCGATCGGCGCGCCGTAGTCCTGGACGTACAGCGCGAACCGGGTCAGGCCGATGCGCTGGGTGAACTCGGCGGTGACGTCGGCCAGTTCGGCGAAGGTGTACGGGAAGGAGTTCGCGGCGGGCGCCGCCGAGCGCCCGAAGCCGATGTGGTCGGGCGCGATGACGCGGTAGCGGTGCGCGAGCCGCGGGATGAGGTCCCGGAACATGTGCGAGCTGGACGGGAAGCCGTGCAGCAGCAGGAGCACGGGCGCGTCGGCGGGCCCCGCCTCGCGGTAGAAGATCTCGTGGCCGCGGACGGTGGTGGTGCGGTAGTGGACCTGGGCGCTCATCGCTCTAACCCCTCAAGAAGTCTTTGATGGTTGACGCAGGACGAGTGGACCACGCCCGCCTCTAACCAGTCAAGGAGTATTAAGAGGTTAGGGGAGTTCCAGGGAGGACTTGAAACTGACACCTGTGTCAGCTTCTACCGTTCCGGCATGACGCAGAACTCGCTCCTCACCCCGTACGCCGCCCCCTTCGGCCACCTGTCCAACCGCATGGTCATGGCCCCGATGACCCGCTTCCGCGGCGAGGAGGACGGCACCCCGCAGCCGATCGTCGCCGACTACTACGCCCAGCGGGCGAGCGCGGGGCTCATCGTCACCGAGGGCATCTGGCCCAGCAGCCGCGGCCAGAGCGGCTGGCGCGTCCCCGGCCTGGAGACGGCCGCGCACGTCGCGGGCTGGCGGCGGGTCACCGACGCCGTGCACGCCGCGGGCGGACGGATCTACGCCCAGCTCATGCACGGCGGCCGGCACGGTCACCCGCTGTCCCGCATCGACGGCGACGCGCCCGCCGCCCCCTCGGCCGTGGTCTCGCCCGAGCTGGTGCACGTGCGCGACGGCGGCAAGGCCGAGCCGGTGACCCCGCGCGTGATGACCCTCGACGACATCCGCACCGCCGTCGAGGACCACGTGGCCGCCGCCCGCAACGCCGTCGCGGCGGGCTTCGACGGCGTCGAACTGCACGGCGCCAACAGCTACTTGATCCACCAGTTCCTCGCGGACAACACGAACCTCCGCGACGACGCGTACGGCACGGGGTCCATCGAGAACCGCATCCGCTTCGCGGTCGAGGTGGTCCGCGCGGTCGCCGACGCCATCGGCGCGGAACGGCTCGGCCTGCGGCTCTCGCCCGGCAACCCGCAGTTCGGCATGTACGAGGCCGACCCGGGGCCCGTCTACCGCGCCCTGCTCGCCCGGCTCGACGGGCTCGGCCTGGCCTATCTGCACCTCACCGACAACGACCGCTACCCCGCCCTGGACGACCTGCGCCCCCGCTGGAGCGGCACCCTCATCGCCAACGTCGGCGAGAACGGCGACCCCACGACGAGGGAGGCAGGCGAGGCCGTCATCGCCGACGGCCGCGCCGACCTCGTCTCCTACGGCAGGGCGTTCCTCACCACCCCGGACCTGCCGCACCGTTTCGCGGTGGGCGCGCCGCTGAACGACTTCGACGCGGCGCACCTGTACACCAACGGCCCCGAGGGGTACACCGACTACCCCGCCCTGCGGTCCCGGGAGCTTCAGACCTCCACGAGCACCTGATCGAGGGACTTGCGCACCAGATCGGGGACCTGGCAGTCCGGTGCCGGATAGCCGACGGGGATCACCGCGAACGCCTTCTCGTTCTCCGGCCGTCCGAGCACCTCGGACAGGAACCGCATCGGGCTCGGCGTGTGGACGAGCGCGGCGAGCCCCGACAGGTGCAGCGCGGACAGCAGCATGCCGACCGCTATGCCGACCGACTCGTCGACGTAGTAATGCTTGTGCTTGGTGCCGTCGTCCCCGAGCCAGTACCGCTGCTGGAACACGACGATCAGGGCGGGCGCGTCCGTCAGGTGCGGCTTCACCTCGTCCGTGCCCAGCGGGCGCAGCGCGGCCAGCCACTCCTCGCCAAGCCGCCCGTCGTACGAGATCCGCTCCTCCTGCTCGGCGGCCTCCCGGATGCGGCGGCGCACCTCCGGGTCCTGCACGAGGACGAACGTCCACGGCTGCTGGTGGGCGCCCGACGGCGCGGTCGCCGCGCACGCGACGGCGTCCCGCACGACCTGCGGCGGCACCGGGTCCGACGAGAACTGCCGCACGGTGCGCCGCTGCCGCATCCGCTCCTTCAACTCGGCCGCGTGCGCGAGGGATTCGTCCGCGGGCATGCGGTCGGGCCGGTACGGCACGGAGCGGTACGGCTGGCCGTGGATGGGCGTCCAGCGCTCGGCGGGGTGTCCGGTCTCCGGCTTGTGCTGTTCGGTATCAGGCATGCCTCGATTCTGGGACCGGGGGCGGCGGGGCGCCATGGTGCGTACCAATGCAATACGCGTGGGACGCACGCCCGTTGAGCGGCGTCAGCTCCCGTCCGTCAGCTCCCGTCCGTCAGCTCCAGCCCGTCAGCTCCAGCCCGTCACGATCAGGCCGAGCCCCGCCGCGAACCCGCCGCCCAGCAGGGCCAGATACGTGCCGTAGTGGCGACGGAGCCGGTGCGCCAGGAAGCCGAACGCGCCGAACCCCAGGCCCACGGTGAGCGTGCGCGAGCCGCGCGAGAGCGCCGACTCGGCCAGCCAGTCGGGCGCGTCGACCCCGGCACGGCCCGCCTCGGCCGCGTACACCTTGAAGGGGATGCCGTTCCACGGCTGGTGGCGGACCGCCGCCGCGCCCTCGGCCGTCAGCTCGTGGCGTACTTCCGCGCGCATCCGGTCCGTGGTGAGCGGATGCGGCAACTGCACGCCCGCAGAGGCAAGGTGCAGCGCGAGCAGGCCGCCGCCGAGGCTGCCGCCCAGGGCCGCCAGGGCCAGCTTGAGGGACCTGCGGGGCAGCGCCACGCACGCGATCGCGAGGAACAGCTCCGGCATCAGCGGCCAGCTCAGCGCCTCCGCGCACGCCCACGCGCACGCCAGCGGCAGGCCCCAGCGGGAACCGGCCACCGCCGCGACCCGCCCCCGGGCGCGGGAGTCCCGCAGGGGCTCGGCCGCGGTGCGCCGGTGCAGCTCGGCCACCGCCGCGCGCGCCTCCTCCGGCGTCACCGTCGGCGGCAGCGGCTCCCCGATCGTCACGCGCACCAGGGACGGGCGCAGCCTGCCGTGCTTCGGCAGCAGCCGGTCGGTGCCCGCGATGCCCACGGGGACCACCGGCACGTCCGCCTGCCGGGCCAGGACCAGGGCGCCCTTGTGGAAGGTGCCGAGAGCGCCGCTCCGGGCGCGGGTGCCCTCCGGGAACAGCACCACCGCGTGGCCCGCGCGCAGCGCGTCCGCCCTGGCCAGGAGGTCGTCCATGCCGCCGCCTGTCCGGCGTACGGGGAAACCGGCGGCCAGGCGGGCGCAGACGCGGCGCCGCCAGGGGGACGCGAACCAGTAGTCCGCGGCCGCGGCGATCGTGGGGGAGTGCCGCGCGTCCAGGGCGGCGAGCAGAGCCGCGGTGTCGGCGTGCGAGGTGTGGTTGGCCACGACCACGCAGCCGCCTTCCGGCAGGGCGCCCTTGCGGGTGATGCCGCCGGTGAGGGTGAGGAGGGTGCGCCACAGGGCGGCCCTCGCGGGGGCGCCCCAGGCCCGCCCCTTCCCCTTCTTTCTCCCGTGCCAGGGCCTCACGCCGCCACCGCCATCGCCAGGAGCAGGGCCAGGAGCAAGGAGTCCACCCGGTCCAGGAGGCCGCCGAAGCCGGGGAGCCAGGTGCCCGCGTCCTTGACACCCGCCTCGCGCTTCACCATGGACTCCAGGAGGTCGCCCAGGACGCAGCCGGCGAGCACCGCCGCCCACAGCGTCACCGTGAGCGCGCCGACCGCCGCGAGGGCCAGGGCCGTCGCCGCGGCGGTGCCCAGGACCCCGGCCCACGTCTTGTTGGGGGACAAGGGGGAGAGGGGCCGGGCCGACGGGCCCCCGCGGCCCAGGGCCGTGCCCGCGCACCACGCGCCGATGTCACCGAAGGCCACCGCGACCCCCACCGCCACCGCCACGCCGTCCAGCACGACCAGGCCGGTGAGCGAGACCGGGATCCAGAGCACGCCGAAGAGCGTGCGGCACGCCCGGGTGAAGCCGTGCTCGCTGTCGCCGGTCAGGAGCGCCGGCAGGGCCGACATGATCAGCAGGGCCGCGGCCGCGCGCACGTCGAGGGCGCCGGGCACGCGCCACGCCGCCGCCGGCAGCAGGACCGCGGCGACCCCGAGCACCGCCCGCTCCCCGCGCGCCAGCTGGGCCATGCGGGCGTACTCCGCCACGGCGACCACACCGAGCCCTGCCGCCAGGACGAACGCCCCCGCCGTGCCCGCCCAGAACGCGCCGAGGAACAGCGGAGCCGCGAGCGCCCAGGTCCGCCAGCGCCTGCGCAGCTCGGCCCGCATCCGCACCCGGGACGGCAGCGCGGCGACGGCGACGCCGCCCGCGCCGAGCGCCCCCGCCACCACCGGCACGGCCCGCGCGGCCGTCTCACCCGCCAGGAACGCGACGCTCATCGGGACCCCAACTCCCCCCACAGACGCCCGCACCGCACGGCCGCCGTCAGCGCGGAGCCCGCGGCGATCACCACGAGCACGGGCGCCGCCCAGGCGGACGCGGCGGCCACCACGACGAGGGCGCAGCGCTCCGTCTTGCCCACCGGGCCGCCGTTCAGGCGCGGGGCGCCCGCCGCCGCGCCCGCGAGGGACACCCAGGACGGCAGGGTCGCCGCGCCCGCCGCCGTGACGACGAGCCAGAGCGGGGCGAGCGGCAGGAAGCCCGCCAGCATCACCAAGTCGGCCGCGCGGTCGCCGAGTTCGTTGAGCAGGGCGCCGCGCCGCGTCGCGCGGCCGGTGTCGCGGGCCAGGGCGCCGTCCAGGTTCGCGCACGCCAGGCGCGCCGCGAGCAGCGCCGCCACCGGGAGCGCGGCCAGCGGCGCGGGCAACCACGCCAGGGCCGCCGCCGCGCCCGCGGCGCACACCACGCCCGCCGCCGTCAGCGCGTCCGGCGACACCGCGCGGCGGGCGAGCGCACCGCGCACGCCGGACAACTTGGCGGCGTACCAGGGCTTGAGGGCGTAGAGGCCGAGGCCGTGGGATCCGGATGAACCGTTCATGCCGTCGACTCTGCCGCCGTCCGGGCCCCGGCAAATCGGGATGCGTACTCAGATGCCGCCTGAGTACCGTGAGCGCGTGACCGCACAGACCACCCTCCGCACGGCGCACACCGCCGGCCTCGCCCCCGCCGACCTGGCGGCGGCCCGCGCCCTGATGGACCTGGCCTTCGACGGGGACTTCTCCGACGAGGACTGGGACCACGGGCTCGGGGGCATGCACGCCCTCGTCCACGACGCCGAAGGGGAGCTGCTCGCGCACGGCTCCGTGGTGCAGCGGCGCGTCCTGCACAACGGCCGCTCGCTGCGCGTCGGTTACGTGGAAGCGGTCGCCACCCGCCCGGACCGGCAGCGGCAAGGACTCGGCGGGCAGGTCATGGGCGCCCTGGAGGCGATCGTCGAGCGGGCCTACGACCTGGGCGTCCTCTCCCCGTCCACGGAGGGCGAGAAGCTGTACCTCGCGCACGGCTGGCAGACCTGGACGGGGCGCGTGGGCACGCTCGGCCCGAAGGGCGTGGAGGAGATGCCCGACGAGGACGCGCCCATGATCTGGGGCGCCGACCTCGACCCCGCGCACCCGCTGCTCATCGACTGGCGCGACGGGGACGTGTTCTAGGGCGCGCGCCCGGCCGGTCCGCGCGGCCCGGCTACGCGGGCGCCCCCGTGGCCCGCACGATCATCTTCCCCACGTTCCCACCCCGCAGCATCCCCAGGAACGCCTCGACGATCCGGTCGAAGCCGTCCACCACCGTCTCGTCCAGGGCGATCCGGCCGCTGCGCAGATGCGGGACCACGAAGTCGTACAACTCCTCCTGCACGTCGTAGTAGTCGCGCACGTGGAAGCCCTCCATGCGCAGGCTCTTCTCCACCATCTCGGAGAGGTTGCGGGGCGCGGCCAGGGCCTCGGTGCTGTTGTACTGCGCGATCGTGCCGACGCGCAGGACGCGGCCGCGGTACCGCAGGCTCTCGATGGCCGCCTCCAGCTGCTCGCCGCCGACGTTGTCGACGTAGAGGTCCACGCCGCCGGGCGCCGCCTTCGCGAGCAGCTCGGCGGCGGGTCCCTCGTGGTAGTCGAAGACGTCGTCGTAGCCGACGTGCTCCTTGAGGTACGCGACCTTCGCCGCGGAGCCCGCGCTGCCGACGACCCGGCCCGCGCCGAGGAGCTTCGCCAGGCGCCCGGCGGCCGTGCCGACGCCGCCCGCCGCCGCCGACACGAACAGGTCGTCGCCCGCGCGCACCGGCGTGATCCGGGTCAGGCCGACGTACGCGGTCAGGCCGGTGCCGCCCAGGACGCTCAGGTGCGCGGAGAGCGGCACCCCGGCGAAGCGCGGCAGGACCCGGGCCTCCTGCTGCGTCACCACCGCGTGGGTGCGCCAGCCCTTGCGGTGGAAGACGACCTCCCCCTCCGGGAGCGACGGCTCGCGCGAGGCGATGACCCGCCCGAGGGTGCGGCCCTCCAGCGGCGCGTCGAGCGCGAAGTCGCCGTCCATCATCTCCCGGTGGTACGGATCCACCGACCAGTAGAGGTTCTCCACGAGCGCCGAGCCGGGCCCGGGCTCCGGCAGCCCCGACTCCACGAACGCGAAGTGCGCGGGGGTGGGGAAGCCGTGCGGGCGGGCGGTCTGGTGGACGGTCAGGGCCGTGTCGCTGCTCATGCCGGGAAACGTACGGCGGGAATGCGGGCGCGCGGCAGAGGGTTCGGCTCATGGAACGCGACGAACCATGAACACTCCTCATAGGCACAGGTCACGCCCCTCGGGGCCGGAAGGGACGAGGGGAACCCATGACCGGACACGACATCGCCCCGCACGAGCTGCGGATCATCGTGGCCGTCGAGCAGGCCCGCAGCTTCTCCGGCGCCGCCGCGGCGCTCGGCCTGACGCAGTCGGCGGTCTCGCACTCGGTGCGCGGCACGGAGAAGAAGATCGGCGCCGTGCTCTTCGAGCGGGGCCGCAGGGGCGCCGCGCCCACCGCGGCGGGCGAGCGCGCCGTCGCCCACGCCCGGCGCGTGCTCCGGCTCCTGGAGACCCTCGCCGCCGAGGCGCGCGCCGCCGCCGCGGGCGACGGCCCGGCCGCCGTCACCGGGCCGCTGCGCATCGCCGCGTTCCGCAGCGCCGCCCTGCACCTGCTCCCGCCCGCGCTCGCGGGCCTGCGCGCCCGTCACCCCGGCGTCGAGCCCGAGGTGCGCGTCGTGCGGGAGCTGGGGCGCGGCACCGCGGGCGAGGTCGCCGACGGGCGCGCCGACCTCGGCATCGCCACCCTCGGCACGACCTCGCCGGTCCCGCCCGGGCTCGTCGGCGGCGTGCTGGTGGAGGAGCCCTACGCGTTCGTGCACCCGGCCGGGCACCCGGACCCGCGCTCGCTGCCGCTCGTCGACTGGGCCGAGAACTGCACCTCGTACACCCGTGACTGGTGGGCGCGCCAGGACTGGCTGCCGAAGGCCACCACGCAGACCGAGGACGACGGCGCGGTCCTCGCGATGGTGAGCGCCGGGCACGCCATGGCGGTCATGCCCGCCCTGTCGCTCACGGGGGCGCCGCCCGGCGTGGCGGTCATCGACCTCGGCCCCGGACGGCCTACCCGCTCCGTGGGCTACGTCACCACGCCCGAGCAGGCCGGAACGCACGTGGTCAGGGCCCTGATCCGGGAGCTGAGAGCGGCTGCGGCGGCGGTGGCCGTCTCAAATAGTAGGAAGCCCGAGTATTTGTAGAGACAGAAAGCGGAAGCTGTCCTAGCTTTGTAGGAGCCGAACGTCTCGCTCGATCAAGCGAACGGCGGATGAGAGCACGGCCCCGCGCAGGCGAACCCTGCGGCCCCGCTCCCCGCCCTTTCCGGCGTCTCGTAACCCTTTGCGTCCCGTTCCCCGGACGCCTGGTTCGAAGGAGTCGAATATCCATGGCCGAGACGACCGTCCGACGAGTCCGCCGCAGCCTCCGCCCCAGCGACGCCGAGCGCAAGAACGCCGCCGCCGCCCTCCAGCGGGCCCTCGACCGCAGGGACAACGGCGGCGAGACAGGGCACTGAGCCGCCCCGCCTAGTTCCCGTACGTCCCGCGCTTGATCTCGAAGTGGTCGACGCGCTCGCCGCTCTCGGCGAGCGCGGAGACCGTCATCCTGGGGCGCGCCCCGGCCGTCACCTCCACCGCGAGGAATGAGAAGCCGGTGTAGCGCACCCGTGACCACTCGACCGTGTCGGGGTCGGGCAGGCGCAGCTTGGTCCAGTGAAATGTGACAATCGGGTCCCGGTCTGTCACATGTTCCTCGTAGCTGTCCTTCACCCCGGCCGGGAAGCTGTAGAGGTCCTTGCCCGCGCCGCCCGCGGTGACGTACACGATGCCGTCACGCGTCGGATCGGTCGACGCCCCGATGGGCACGGGCCTGCCGACCTCGCCGCCCTTGATGGCGTCGGTCCGCTCGTACACGTGGTTGTGGCCGTTGATGACCAGGTCCACCTGGTGCTTGGCGAACAGCGGCAGCCAGGCGTCGCGCACCCCGCCGTCGGAGCCGTGCGTCGCCGTCGAGTACGCGCAGTGGTGGAAGAAGACGACCACGAAGTCGACGTCGTCGTGGGCGCGCAGCTCGCCCAGGCGCTTGTCGAGCCACGCGGTCTGCTTGCCGTCCGTGTAGCCCTTGTTGGCGGGTATCTCGTACGACACGTCGTTGGCGTCCAGGGCCACGACGCCGACGTTGCCGTAGCGGAACGAGTAGACGCCGGGCGCGTTCGACGGGTCGAAGCCGTTCTCGGGCAGCGACCAGCGGGCCGACTGGCCGCCGTAGCCGTTCGGCGAGTACCAGGCCTCCATGTCGTGGTTGCCGGTCGTCACCATCCACGGCACGGACTTCGCCACCGACTCCGTCTGCGCGAGGAACGTGTCCCACACGCGGGCGTCGTACCGGTCCGTCTCCTTGCCGTGCCCGGTGGTGTCCGCGTAGCAGATGTCGCCCGCGTGCAGGTGGAACGACGGGTTCTGACCCAGGATCACCTGGTCGGTGGCGAGCGCGTGATAGCTCACGCCCTGGTCGCCGAAGGCCGTGAAGACGAACTTCTCCGGCCGCGCGGGGGCGGTGCGGAACGTGCCGACCGTGCCCGCGCGCTCGGGCGACGCGGGGTCGAAGCCGTCGTGGCCGACGCCGTAGTAGTACGTCGTGCCGGGCTCCAGGTCGTCCAGGGCCGCGTGCAGGTAGTACTGCTCGACCTCGGGGAGCTTGCGGGAGAGCGACGGCGTGCGCAGGTCCCGCACCTCCGCGGGGATCTTCTGGCTCAGCTCCCAGGGCTCGCGGCCCACGCGTAGGTAGGGGGACTTGACCGCGAACGGCACCTGCCAGGAGACGCGCATCTGCGTCCGCGGATCGGCGCCGAAGGCGAGATGGCGGCCGAAGGGCGCGACGAGGCGCCCGTCCACCCGCACCGGCGCGGGCGGCGCCGCGAGCGAGCGCGGCCCCGCGTCGGGCCCGCGCCGCTCGGCGTACGCGCTGCCGGAGCTGCCGGCGAGCAGCCCGAGCCCGCCCGCGGCGCCCGCGGTCGCGAAGGAACCGGCGAGCACCTTGCGCCGGGAGAGCCTCCCGCGCAGGTACTCGTGCTGCTCGGCCATGGTCATCCGCCGCGCGAGCCGCTCGGGGATGCCGACGTTGGGGGTGTCCATGACCTGGGAACTTCCCAGGGACGCCGAACTCCCGCCAGACGTACGGGTGAAGAGAGCGTGTCCGTGTGGTGGCGTACGCGCGGAGGGACACGGGATGTCCACATCGCGGACGGCCCGTGTCATTGAATGGGACGAAAGGTAGGGTGCCGCCATGTCTCGCAGCATCAATCTCGCAGTGATCCCCGGTGACGGGATCGGCCCGGAAGTCGTGGCCCAGGGGCTCAAGGTCCTCAACGCCGTCCTCCCGCAGGATGTGAAGCTGGAGACCAAGGAGTACGACTTCGGCGCGCGGCGCTACCACGCCACCGGGGAGACCCTCACCGACGCCGACCTCGCGGACCTGAAGAAGCACGACGCGATCCTGCTCGGCGCCATCGGCGACCCGTCCGTGCCCTCCGGCGTCCTGGAGCGCGGCTTCCTGCTCAAGCTCCGCTTCGCCTTCGACCACCATGTGAACCTGCGCCCGAGCAAGCTCCTGCCCGGTGTCGCGACCCCGCTCGCCGGGCAGCCCGAGATCGACTTCGTCGTCGTACGCGAAGGCACCGAAGGCCCCTACACCGGCAACGGCGGCACCATCCGCCAGGGCACCGAGCACGAGGTCGCCACCGAGGTGTCCGTCAACACGGCCTTCGGCGTGGAGCGCGTGGTGCGCGACGCCTTCGCCCGCGCCCAGGCGCGGCCGCGCAAGAAGCTCGCGCTCATCCACAAGAACAACGTCCTGGCCTTCGCCGGCCACCTGTGGACGAACGTCTTCAACCGGGTGGCCGCCGAGTTCCCGGACGTCACCACCGAGTACATGCACGTGGACGCGGCGACGATCTACCTCGTCACCCAGCCCGAGCGCTTCGACGTGATCGTCACCGACAACCTCTTCGGCGACATCATCACCGACCTCGCCGCGGCCGTCTCCGGCGGCATCGGCGTCGCCGCCTCCGGCAACATCAACCCCGCGCGCACCTTCCCCTCGATGTTCGAGCCCGTGCACGGCTCGGCGCCCGACATCGCGGGCCAGGGCAAGGCCGACCCCACCGCGACCGTGCTGTCCGTCGCCCTGCTCCTGCGCCACCTCGGGTACGACACCGAGGCGAGCCGGGTCGAGGAGGCCGTCTCCGCCGACCTCGGCGCCCGCGGTACCGCGGCCCGCGGCACCGACGAGATCGGCGACGCGCTCGCCGTACGGGTGGCGGGCTGACCCGGCCGCCCTTCGCACCCCACTCGAAGCCGCCGGGTCCCCGTGGACACCCGGCGGCTTCTCGTATCCGGGGGCCGGGTGTCACCATCGGATCCCAGGGGCCGCAGATCCCGCTGTTTCGTCCACGGAACCCCACGAGCGATAATCGGACGTGGGGCCGCGAAGCGGCGCACACCTGTACGCCGTGAGCACCGAGCGCGTACGGCCTGAGTGAGCGCGGTCCGTCACACACGAAACCGGTGAAGGACACGCAACCATGACGACGCCCACGATCGAGCTGAAGCCCTCTTCGACCCCGGCCCAGGCCGCGGAGCGCGAGGCGGTGCTTGCCAACCCCGGGTTCGGCCGCCACTTCACCGACCACATGGTGACGATCCGCTGGACCGAGGGCCGCGGCTGGCACGACGGCCAGCTGGTGCCCTACGGCCCGCTCTCGCTCGACCCGGCGACGAACGTCCTGCACTACGCGCAGGAGATCTTCGAGGGCATGAAGGCCTACCGCCAGCCCGACGGCTCGGTCGCCCTGTTCCGCCCCGAGGCCAACGCCCGTCGCTTCCAGTCCTCCGCGCGCCGCCTCGCCATGCCGGAGCTGCCGGTCGAGACCTTCATCGAGGCCTGTGACGTCCTGGTGCGCCAGGACATCGACTGGGTGCCGGGGCACGGCGGCGAGGAGTCCCTCTATCTGCGCCCCTTCATGATCGCGACGGAGGCGAGCCTCGGCGTCAAGCCCGCCAACGAGTACCTCTTCGTGGTCATCGCCTCCCCCGCGGGCGCCTACTTCCCCGGCGGCGTCAGGCCCGTCTCCATCTGGCTCTCCGAGGACCGCGTGCGCGCCGTCCCCGGCGGCATGGGCGACGCCAAGACCGGCGGCAACTACGCCGCGTCGCTGCTCGCGCAGGCCGAGGCCGCCGCGAAGGGCTGCGACCAGGTCGCCTACCTCGACGCCGTCGAGCACAAGTGGGTCGAGGAACTGGGCGGCATGAACCTGTACTTCGTGTACGGCGACAGGATCGTGACCCCGTCCCTCTCCGGCTCCATCCTGGAGGGCATCACCCGCGACTCCCTCCTGACCGTCGCCCGCGACCTCGGCTATGTGTCCGAGGAGGCCCGCGTCTCCATCGACCAGTGGCAGACCGACACCGAGAACGGCACGCTCACGGAGGTCTTCGCCTGCGGCACGGCCGCCGTGATCACGCCCGTCGGCACCGTCAAGGCGCAGCGCGGCGAGTGGGAGCAGAGCGGCGGCCGCCCCGGTGAGGTCACCATGCGGCTCCGCGAGGCGCTGCTCGACATCCAGCGCGGCGTGCGCGAGGACAAGCACGGCTGGATGCACCGCCTGGGCTGAGCCCCCGCCTGATCATCCGTCCCGAGGGCCGGGCCCGGCAGTCACTGCCGGGCCCGGCCCTCGTGCGTCCCGGGCGGGCCGTGCCCCGAAGGGGCGCGGGGAACTGCGCGACCAGCCACAACGAACCCGCGGACGCCCGATGGCGCGGCGCGGCGGAGCGCTCAGTCCGCTTTGGCGCGCGCGGTCAGGGCCAGGCTCTCGGGCAGGGCCGCGCAGGCCCGGCGGAAGGCGGCGGCGAGGTCCGCGCGGGTCGCGGTGCCCGCGTCCGCCGTCCAGGCCTCCAGGCCCCGGTGCCACGCGACCACGAGCAGGTCGACGGCCAGGTGCGCGCGCAGCCGGTCCTGCTCGTGCGGGGCGCCGCCGAGGTCGAAGCGGCGTACGACGAGGTCCAGGGCGGCGCGCCCGGTGCGGTCGCAGAAGGCGAGGCCGTGCGCGTCCATCGACGGGTTGCGGGCGGCGAGGCGGCGGCTGAGCAGCACGCGGTGCGCCCACTCCTCGCCGGGCATGCGGTCGAGGGCGGCGAGCAGCGCGTCGCGCAGCAGCTCGCTCAGCGGGCCGCCGTCGGGCCGCGCCGCGCCGAGTTCGTCGAGGAACACCGTCCACAGGTCGTGCAGCGGTGCGGCCGCCACGTCTTCCTTGCTGGTGAACGTGCGGAAGAAGGTCCGCTTGGACACCTCGACGGCGTCACACAGCTCGTCGAGCGTGACGTGGTCGAAGCCGCGCTCCGTGAACAGTTCGAGGGCCGTGTCGATGAGCGCCTGCCGGGTGCGGAGCTTCTTGCGCTCGCGCAGGGAGAGGGGGGCGGCGGCCCGGTCGGTGTCCATGAGAGGAGTGTAGTCGGGTAGCCAATGCCCCTTGATGGCTTATGCCACTCAGTGGCACTATGGCGATGCCCGTTCCCGTACCGGAAACGGTGCCTGTTCCCGTACTGGAAAGAGGTGCCCTCGTGCGCGCTCTGCTCGTCGACCCTTCCGCCCCGGCCGGACTGCGCCTCGGTACGGCGCCCGACCCCGTGCCCGCCACCCACCAGGCCCTGGTCCGCGTGACCGCGACCTCCCTGAACAACGGCGAGGTCACCCACCTCGTGCCGGGCGCGGAGCTGGGCGCCGTGCTCGGCTGGGACGCGGCCGGGTTCGTGGAACGGGCGGCCGCCGACGGCTCGGGACCCGCGGCGGGCACGCCCGTGGTGACCCTGGGGGAGGCCGGGGGGTGGGCCGAACTCCGCGCGGTGGACACCGGGTCGCTCGGCGTCGTGCCCGAGGGCGCGGACCTCGGCGTCATCAGCACGGTGCCCGTCGCCGGACTCAGCGCGCTGCGGGCCCTGCACCGGATCGGACCGATCCTCGGGCGGCGCGTCCTGGTCACCGGGGCGACGGGCGGCGTCGGACGGTACGCGGTACAGCTCGCCCGGCAGGGCGGGGCGTACGTCGTGGCCACGACCGGGGATCCCCAGGCGCACGGCGAGCGGCTGCGGCAGCTCGGCGCCCACGAGGTCCTCGCGGACCCCGCCGACGCCGAGGCGGCCGTGGACGGCGTGGTGGACCTGGTGGGCGGCCGTCAGCTCGTCGCCGCGTACGAGGCGTTGGCGGCCGGGGGCACGCTGGTGGCCGTGGGGCACGCGGGCGGCGACGACGAGCACTTCGCACACGGGGTGCTGTACGGCAACCTGGGCCGGCACGACCGCGCGGTGGTGAGCTTCTACCTGCTGGGCGGGGGCGCTCCCCTGGGGCGGGACCTCGCGTGGCTCGCGGAGCAGGTCGCCGGCGGCAGGCTCGACGCGGGCGTGGCGTGGCGCGGCGCCTGGGACGAGGCGGACAGCGCGGTGCGGGACCTGCGGGACAGGAAGCTCCACGGCAAGGCGGTGCTCGACATCGGGTGACCCGGCGGAGGCGGCGCCTCGCCGGTCCCGGAAGGCGCGGCTCCGGGGGATATCGCGTAGGCGGCGCCCCCCACCGCCCCCGACAGCAGGAAGCTCACGTCCACCCCGCCGGTCAGGGCGAGCAACGGCCCCTCGTAGGAGGGCAGGGACACCGCAAGCAGGCCCACCGCCGCGCCGAGCGCCCAGGCGCCCGTGGCCCAGGGGTTCCAGCCGCCCCGGAACCAGTAGATCCCGCCCCGCGCGCGGCGGTTGAAGACCTGGAGCGCCTCCGCGTCGTACGCGCCCCGGCAGCGCGCGAACCCGATGAGCGTGATGACGGCCCAGGGCGTGCCGATGGCCGTGAGCAGCAGGACGAAGGACGTCATCGCGTCCTGCGCGGCCCAGGCGAAGTGCCCGGCGAACACGCACCCCGTGGCGACCACCGCCACGGCGCACGTGGCCCGCGCCCGCGACGCCCTCGGCACGATCGCGTCCAGGTCGAGCCCCATCGAGTACAGCATCAGGCCCGCGTTGCCGACCGACCCGGCGCAGGCGGCGAGCAGCAGCGGGACCAGGTACCAGCCGGGGGCCGCCGCGACCAGCGGCCCGGCGTAGTCCAGGGCGGCCCTCGCCGCGTACGCCGTGAAGGTGCCGAAGAGCTGGGGCACCAGGAGCCCCGCGACCAGGCCCAGGCAGGTCGCCCGCAGGACCGGACCCGAGCCGTGCCGGGCGGGGGAGACGTACCGCGTGTAGTCGCCGAGCAGGGTGATGAAGGCGATGGGGCCCGACAGGCCCGCGGCCACCAGGGCGAGGGTCCAGGTCGGCCAGAAGGAGCCGAGCGCGTAGCCGCCCGCCCCGGGCGGCGCGGCCGTGGTGAAGTCCGGCGCGTAGGCCACGACGCCGAGGACCAGGAGTGCCGTCATGCCGACCGCGAGCACGCGGGAGAGCCGCAGCAGCACCTGGTAGCCGTACACCGCGCCGCCCACGGTCGCCGCCGAGAGCACCACGTACACCAGCGCGTACGTGGGTGCGCCCGTGGGCAGTCCGCACAGCCGGTGCAGGGTGCCCACCATGACGTCGCCGCCGATCCACAGCGTCAGCGCGGTGTAGCCGAGCGAGAGCAGCAGCCCGACCGCCGAGCCGACCAGGCGGCCGCGCACGCCGAACTGGGCGCCGGAGGACGTGGACAGGTTCGTGGCCGTACGCAGCGACACCAGGGCGAGGGGCGCGGTCAGCGCGGTGCCGACCAGGGTGCCCGCCACCACCGCGGACACGGACTGCCACCAGTCCAGGCCGAACGACACCGGCAGCCAGCCGAAGACGATCACGCCAAGACAGAGGTTGGAGCCGAGGAGGATCGCGGCCACGTCGCGGGGGCCGCTGGTGCGCTCCTCCTCGGGGACGGTGTCGACTCCGCGCTGTTCGATCGGCATGAAGGCCCCTGACGTGGTCGCTCGACGGAAGACGGGCTGAGCGTGCGAAGTGTTTGAGTGGCGTTCAATGTGAGGGATGCCGTGCCACCGCGTCAATGGGTGAGGCTTCCGCGTTCTCGTTTCTCTGCTTAGAGTGGCGTTCAAATGTGTGGGCGCCCGAGCCGTGCGGGTGCCCCGCGGATGCGAGGTGCCTGGCATGCGACTGACCCCGACCGAACGCGACCGGCTGCTGCTCTTCGGCGCCGCCGAGCTGGCCCGCGCCCGCAGGGCGCGCGGGCTGCGGCTCAACGTGCCCGAGGCGACCGCCCTCGTCGCCGACACCGTGTGCGAGGCGGCGCGCGACGGCGCCCGGCTCGCCGAGGCCATTGAGCGGGCCAGGGCCGTGCTCGGCCCGGACGACGTGCTTCCGGGTGTCGCGGACGTGGTGACCGAGGTGCACGTGGAGGCCGTCTTCGACGACGGCTCCCGGCTCGCCGTCGTGTCCCACCCGATCGGCGGCGACGGCGGCGGCGACGAGGCGCCCGGAGCCCTGCTCCCGGGGCCCGCGCACGCCGACCCCGCGCCGGTCGCGGACCTCGCCGTGCGCAACACTGCGACCGTCCCGGTCTCGGTGACCTCGCACTTCCACTTCTTCGAGGCCAACCCGCGGCTCGACTTCGACCGCGCCGCCGCCTACGGCATGCGGCTCGCCGTGCCCGCCGGGTCCTCCGTGCGCTTCGGGCCCGGCGAGCGCGTCGACGTCGGGCTCGTGCCGATCGGCGGCGACCGCGTCGCGATCGGCTTCGCGGGCCTCGTCGACGGCGCGCTCGACGCGCCCGGCGCGAAGGAAGAGGCCCTGCGCAGGGCCGCCGCCTGTGGCTACCTGGGAGCGACCGCACGATGAGCATCGATCCACACGCCTACGCCGCCACGCACGGCCCCCGCGCCGGGGACCGCGTCCGGCTCGGCGACTCCGGCCTGATTGTCCGCGTCGAGTCCGACGCGCAGCGGTACGGCGACGAGTTCCTCGCCGGATTCGGCAAGACCGCCCGCGACGGACTGCACCTCAAGGCCGCCGCGGTCCGCGACACCTGCGACGTCGTGATCAGCAACGTCCTGGTCATCGACGCGGCGCAGGGCATCCGGAAGGTGTCCATCGGCATCCGCGAGGGCCGGATCGCCGCGATCGGGCGGGCCGGGAACCCGGACACCCTCGACGGCGTGGACGTCGTCGTCGGCACCGGTACGTCCATCGTGTCCGGCGAAGGGCTCATCGCCACCGCCGGAGCCGTGGACACCCACGTCCACCTCCTTTCGCCGCGCATCATGGAGGCCTCGCTCGCGTCCGGCGTCACGACGGTCATCGGCCAGGAGTTCGGGCCGGTGTGGGGCGTGGGCGTCAACTCGCCCTGGGCGCTGCGGCACGCGTTCAACGCCTTCGACGCCTGGCCCGTCAACATCGGCTTCCTGGGCCGGGGTTCGTCCTCCGACCCGGCCCCGCTGGTCGAGGCCCTCGCCGAGGGCGGCGCGAGCGGCTTCAAGGTGCACGAGGACATGGGCGCCCACACCCGCGCCCTCGACACCGCGCTGCGCGTCGCCGAGGAGCACGACGTCCAGGTCGCCCTGCACAGCGACGGCCTGAACGAGTGCCTGTCGGTGGAGGACACCCTGAAGGTCCTGGAGGGGCGCACCATCCACGCGTTCCACATCGAGGGGTGCGGCGGCGGCCACGTGCCGAACGTCCTGAAGATGGCGGGCGTGCCGAACGTCATCGGGTCCTCCACCAACCCCACCCTGCCCTTCGGCCGGGACGCCGTGGCCGAGCACTACGGGATGATCGTCTCCGTCCACGACCTGAAGACCGACCTGCCCGGCGACGCCGCCATGGCCCGCGACCGCATCCGCGCCGGGACCATGGGCGCCGAGGACGTCCTGCACGACCTCGGCGCCATCGGCATCACCTCGTCCGACGCGCAGGGCATGGGCCGCGCGGGGGAGACCGTGCGCCGCACCTTCGCCATGGCCGGGAAGATGAAGGCCGACCTCGGCCCGATGGACGGCGACGGCCCCGACGACGACAACGCGCGCGTCCTGCGCTACATCGCCAAGCTCACCCTCAACCCCGCCATCGCGCACGGCCTCGCCCACGAGGTCGGCTCGATCGAGACCGGCAAGCTCGCCGACATCGTGCTGTGGCGGCCCGAGTTCTTCGGGGCCAAGCCGCAGCTCGTGCTCAAGGCGGGCTTCCCCGCCTACGGCGTGGTCGGCGATCCGAACGCCGCGACCGACACCTGCGAACCGCTCGTCCTCGGCCCGCAGTTCGGCGCGTACGGCGCGACCGCCGCCGACCTGTCCGTCGCCTTCGTCGCCCAGGCCGCCGTCGACCAGGGCCACGACCTCATGCCGACGCGCCGCCGCCGCGTCGCCGTGCGCGGCACCCGCGGCATCGGCCCCGCCGACCTGCGCCTGAACTCCCGTACGGGCGCCGTGGACGTGGACCAGCGCACCGGCCTCGTCACCCTCGACGGCGACCCGCTGCGCTCCGAGCCCGCCGACTCGGTGTCCCTCAACCGCCTGTACTTCCTCTGACGCCCGCACCCCCCAAGGACGCACCCATGACCCTGTACATGCCCCCGGAGTGGGCCCCGCACGACCGCACCTGGATGGCCTGGCCGGGACCCAACACCACCTTCCAGGACCCGGCGGACCTGGACGCGTCGCGCCGGGCCTGGGCCGCCGTCGCCCGCGCCGTGCGCCGCTTCGAGCCGGTCACCATGGTGTGCGGGCCCGGCCAGAGCGCGTCCGCCCGGGAATTCCTCGGCCCGGACGTGGAGGTGGTCGAGCGGGAGCTGGACGACGCCTGGATGCGGGACATCGGCCCCACCTTCGTGCACGACACCGCCACCGGGGGCCTCGCCGCCGTCGACTGGGTGTTCAACGGCTGGGGCGCCCAGGAGTGGGCCTCCTGGGAGCACGACGCGAAGGTCGCCCGGCACGTCGCGGACCTCGCGGGCGCCCCCGTGCACGCCTCGCCCCTCGTCAACGAGGGCGGCGGCATCCACGTCGACGGCGAGGGCACCGTCCTCCTCACCGAGACCGTGCAGCTCGGCCCCGAGCGCAACCCCGGCTGGACCCGGGAGCGCGTCGAGGCCGAGGTCCACGCGTGCCTCGGCACCACCGAGGCGATCTGGCTGCCGCGCGGCCTCACCGCCGACTACCCCGGCCACGGCTTCGGCACCCTCGGCCACGTCGACATCGTCGCCGCCTTCGCCGCGCCCGGCGTGGTCCTCGTGCACAGCCAGCGGGACCCGGCCCACCCGGATTACGAGGTCAGCAAGGAGGTCACGGGCCTGCTGCGCGGGCGGACGGACGCCCGCGGCCGCGCCCTGGAAGTCGTCGAGGTGCCCGCGCCCACCGTCCTCGCCGACGACGAGGGCTGGGTCGACTACTCGTATATCAACCACTACCTGTGCAACGGCGGCGTCGTCCTGTGCGGCTTCGACGACCCGCGCGACGAGCAGGCCGCGGGCATCTTCCGGCGTCTTTTCCCGCGCCGCGCGGTCACGCTCGTCGACGCCCGTACGATCTTTGCCGGAGGCGGCGGCATCCACTGCGTCACCCAGCAGCAGCCAAGGATCTAACAGCAGGAGCACCACGTGGCCGAAGCGAGCCCCTCGCGCAGCGCGCGCAGGAACGCGCCCCCGCGCGAAGACGTCCTCGCCACGGCCATGGAGATGATCGCCGAGCGCGGCCTCGAGCAGCTCACCATGGCCGCGCTCGGCCGCGAGGTCGGCATGAGCAGCGGCCACCTCCTCTACTACTTCGGCTCCAAGGACGAGCTGCTCCTGCGCACCCTGGAGTGGAGCGAGGGACAGCTCGGCGCCCGGCGGCGGCAGCTGCTCGCCCAGGACACCACGGCCCGCGAGCGCCTGGACGCGTACATCGACCTGTACGTCCCCGAGGGCCACCGCGACCCGCACTGGACGCTCTGGCTGGAGGTGTGGAACCGCTCGCTCGACGCCGACGCGGGCGGCCGCGACCGACAGGCCGCCATCGAGGGCGCCTGGCACCGCGACCTCGTGGCCCTCCTCGCCGAGGGCGTCTCGCGCGGCGAGTTCCGCGCCGTCGACCCCGACCGGGTCGCGACCCGCCTGCGGGCGCTCCTGGACGGCCTGAGCATCCACCTGGCCATCGGCCTGCGCGGCACCGACCGGCCCCAAGTCCTGGGCCACGCGAGGGAGTTCGCCGACCAGACCCTTGCCACGGGGCCGGCCGCGGACGCTTGACGCCCCGTCCAGGTTGTACGCGTTACGGCTGATTGACCCCCGCGCCCGGTGTGCGCTTGCATCCCCGGTGGGCCCTGGCACCGGGCCGGGGCACGTGCCTTCCGGGGGGATCGCATGGCCACAGACCGGCGGAAGAAGAGACCCGGACCGGCCGCACGGGCGGCGGGCGTGAGCGCCCTGGCCCTCCTGCTCGCGGCCACCGCCCTGCCCGCCGCCGGCGCCGCGCCGGCGCCGCCAGGACCGGCGGCGGGCGCCGGGGCCACACGCCTCATCAGCGTCGCCGTCGACGGCGGCGCGGCGAACGGCCCCTCAAGCTCCCCGGTCGTGAGCGCCGACGGCCGGGTGGCCGCCTTCACCTCGCGGGCGAGCAACCTCGTGCGCGACGACACCGACGACCGGACCGACCTGTTCGTACGGGACCTGCGCCGCGGCAGGACCCAGCGGATCGTGGACAGCGGCGGCGAACTCTCCTCACCGGCGCTCAGCGGAGACGGCCGCTACCTCGCCTACACCGCGCAGGACGGCGACACGACCGCCGTGGTGGTCCGTGACCTGCGGACCGGCAGCGCCGAGCGCGCCGACGTCGACCTGCCGATGCCCTTCGAGAACGGCTCCGCGCCCGCGCTCTCCGCCGACGGCCGCACCGTCGCCTTCACCGTCGACGACACCGACTACACCACCACCGGGGCCCAGGCCGTCTACGTGCGCGACCTGCGTGCCCGGCGCACCGAGCGCGTCAGCTTCCCCGTGGACGGCGACGAGGGCTTCCGCGGCTTCCGCGCCCCGACGATCAGCGCCGACGGCAGGACGGTGGCCTACCAGGCCGTGCGCGGCACCCCGCCGCGCGGCGACTGGTCCGACCTCTACGTCCACGACCGCGACACCGGCGGCGAGACCCAGGCCGACACCCCGTACGACGGCGGCCCCGCGAACGGCGCCGCCACCAACCCGCTGCTCAGCGCGGACGGCTCCACCCTCGCCTTCGACTCCGGCGCCTCCGACCTGGTCCCGGGCGAGGACCCCAACGACAGCGTCAACCCGTTCGTACGCGACCTGCGCACCGGGAAGATCACCCGCGTCGACGCGGTCCTGCCCGGGCCCGAAGGCGTGCTCTCCGTCGACGGGATCTCCGCCCACGGCTCGCAGCTGCTGCTCGACACCTGGCCGGTCCTCACCACCGACGACGCCGAGTTCGTCCGCGACCTGCGCACGGGCGCCGACCGCTTGGTGTCACCGGACAAGGACGGCAGGCCCGCGAACGCCGTGGACGCCCGCATGGACGCCCACGCGCGCACGGTCGTCTTCAGCGGCTTCGACGAGCAGAACTTCGTGGCGGGCGACACGAACGGCGTCCCGGACGTGTTCGTCCGCACGCCGCGCTGAGCGCTTCGCTGGAATCGCCGCGATGGGCCGTCGATCGCCCGCGGGACGTCGTGGCTGGTCGCGCCCGCGCGGCGGAGCCGCATATCGGCACAGCCCCGCGCCCCTTCGGGGCGCTGCCACAAGACCGCTGAGGAGAACCGGTGAGACACCGCCCCACGACGACCCTGCTGAGCGCGGCTCTCCTCGCGGTGCTCGGTGCCACCGCCGCGACGCCCGCGGACGCCGCCCCGCGGGCACCCCGCACCGAACGCGTCAGCACCACGGGTGACGGCGGCCAGCTCGACGGGCCCTCCGAGGACGCCGCGCTCAGCGGCGACGGCCGCCGTGTCGCGTTCGTGACCCGGGCCCCGGGCCTCGGCTGCGCGCGGTTCCTCCCGTGCCTGAAGGTCAAGGACCTGACCACGGGCGCCCTCACCGGCATCGACCTCGGCAGCGGCCACCTGTACGGCTCGCCGCTGCTCAGCGCGGACGGCACCCGCGTCGCCTTCACCGCGGGCAAGCGCTTCACGGCGCCCTACCTCCACGACACCGCGACCGGCACCTCGCAGCGCCTGTGGCCCGATGACCCGCCCGGCTCCGCCGAACTGGGCGCCGTACAGGCCCTGAGCCCCGACGGCAGGCACGTCGCGTACACCATCGGCAACCGCCACGGCCCCCAGGCCACCCGGCTGCTGTACGTCCGTGACACCGCCACCGGCACCGACGAGCTGATCTCACCCCCGGAGGAGGGCGGGAAGGGCGCGGCCTCCGTGAACGGCGACGGCACCCGCGTCGCCTACCAGGTCGGCGGCTACAGCGAGGGCCCCGACGACACCGCGGACGTGTTCCTCAAGACCCGCGGCACGGGCGAGCGCGTCCCCCTCGACCCCGGCCTCGGCACGGCCGAACTGGTCCGGATCAGCGCCGACGGCCACCGGGTCCTCTTCAACGCCCAGGGCGGCCTGTACGTCCACGACGCGCGCACCGGCACGACCCGGCGCGTCACCGACGGCCGCGCCAGGGCGGCCACCGCCACCGCCCGGCACGCCGTGCTCTCCAGGTCCGACGGCCTGTACCTGCTCGACCTGCGCACCGGCCGGAGCACACCCGTCGGCCCGCCCGACGCCCGGGCGGGCGCCGGCGCGGTGGCCGCCAAGGGCCGCGCGGTCACGTTCGGTTCGGCGGCACCCGACCTCGTACCCGACGACACCAACGGCGAGGCCGACGTGTTCGTACGCCACACCCGATAACACGACTGCCATGACTGACACGACTGCCACGACCGCCTCGCTGAGCCCGTTCCGGTGAGGGGGGGCGCGAACGGCGTGTCGGACGTGCCCCCGCACGCCCCCCGGTGCGAACAGTCGTACCAGCAACCAAGCGTGCCCGTACGGCACTCCCTACAGGCAGCGGCTCCGCGAGAGCCGGACCCGCACCACACACCACACGGGGGATCCGAACCATGCGCCACAGCACCCAGCGCGCCGCCCTGGCCGCCGCGGTCGTCGCCGCGGCGGTCACGGCGACCGCCCTGCCCGCCGCCTCCGCGGCGCCCGCCGCGCCGCGCACGGCCGGCGTGAGCGTCACACCGGGCGGCACGGCGGGCAACGCGGCCGTGTCGTCCGCGGTCATCAGCCGCGACGGCAAGGTCGCCGCCTTCGACTCCGAGGCGAGCGACCTGGTGGCCGGGGACACCAACGGCCGCTCCGACGTGTTCGTCCGCACCCTGGCCACCGGAAGGACGGAACGCGTCACGCTGCCGGGCCGCCAGCTCCGTAACCCCTCGCTCAGCGGCGACGGCCGCCACGTCGCCGTCATCACCGCCCCCGCCGGCGACTACGGCGCGTCCGACGTGCGCCTGTACGACCGCAGGACGAAGAAGTTCCAGCGCCTGGACGTGGAGCTGCCGAGCGGCTTCGACGGCAAGGGCGCGGGCACCGTCTCGCTCACCCCGGACGCCCGCTACGCCGTCTTCGACACCCGCAAGCGCGAGGGCTCCGACGGCCAGGTCGTGTTCCTGCGCGACCGGGTGAAGAAGACCACGGAACGGATCAGCCACCCCAACCCCGGCTGGGAGCCGCGCTCCGCGCACACCCCGACGGTCAGCGACGACGGCCGCAAGGTCGTCTACGCGCACAACTACACCAACGGCCCGCGGGGCGACGACTGGAGCGACGTCTGGCTGCGCGACCGCGCCACCGGCCGCCTGACCCAGGTCGACCGCTCCCACGACGGCTCCAGGACCGAGAAGGAGTCCCTGGAGCCGTCCCTCAGCGGCGACGGCCGCAAGGTCGTCTTCGAGTCCCGCGACACCCACCTCGTGCCGGACGACGACGACAAGGCCTGGAACGTCTTCGTCCACGACCTCGCGACCGGCAAGAACCAGCGCGTCCACGGCGCCCAGGGCGGCCCCGGCGCGGCCTACACCCGTGCCCCAGCCATCAGCGCCGACGGCCGCCGCCTCACGTACATGACGGAGGTGAAGGAGCCGGGCAGCCAGTACGGCACCGAAACACCCGTCTACGTACGGGACCTGAGGACCGGCAGGACGGCCCTCGTCACCCCCGACGCCACGGGCGGCACGGCGTCGGCGACGGTGAGCCCGGGCGCCGTCTCGGCGAACGGCAAGCGCGTCGTGTTCCTCTCGGCGGACCCGGGCCTGCTGCGGGGCGACACGAACGACGGCTACGACGCGTTCGTGCGCTACCTCGGCTGACGGCGGCGCCGCGCTCGACCGGTCGTCTCACCATGCGGGCGACCGTTCAAGCGCGGCGCGGCGTATGGCAGGCTGCCCCCATGCTTACCGCCGTGATTATGGGCAGCAGGCGCGCCGGTCCGCAGTGACCGCCCCCGTACGACCGTACGGGGCGGCACCGTCCTCGACCCGCGCGCAGACCTCTCGCACCCGCGAGGGGTCTTTTCGTTTTCCGGCCCACCCCGCCGGAGGAACACCGCGCGAGGGATCATGAGGATGGTGGAGCCGGTCATCCGGTAGACCGAGATCCGACACAGGAGCCAGAAAGATGACGACGGAAACCAGCCAGCCCGACGATTCGTTCCACGTGTTCGACACCACGCTGCGCGACGGCGCGCAGCGCGAGGGCATCAACCTGACCGTCGCGGACAAGCTGACCATCGCCCGGCACCTGGACGACTTCGGCGTGGGCTTCATCGAGGGCGGCTGGCCCGGCGCCAACCCGCGCGACACCGAGTTCTTCGCCCGCGCCAAGGACGAGGTCGCCTTCAAGAACGCGCAGCTCGTCGCGTTCGGCGCCACCCGCCGCGCGGGCGGGAGCGCCGCCGAGGACCCGCAGGTCAAGGCGCTCCTCGACTCCGGCGCCCCGGTCATCACGCTGGTCGCCAAGTCCCACGACCGGCACGTCGAACTCGCCCTGCGCACCACGCTCGACGAGAACGTGGAGATGGTCCGCGACACCGTCACGCACCTGCGCGAGCAGGGCCGCCGCGTCTTCGTCGACTGCGAGCACTTCTTCGACGGCTACCGCGCCAACCCGGGGTACGCCAAGGCCGTCGTGCGGGCCGCGCACGAGGCGGGCGCGGACGTCGTGGTCCTGTGCGACACCAACGGCGGCATGCTCCCCGCCCAGGTGCAGGCCGTCGTCGCCACCGTCGCCGCCGACACCGGCGCCCGGCTCGGCATCCACGCCCAGGACGACACCGGCTGCGCGGTCGCCAACACCCTCGCCGCCGTCGACGCGGGCGCCACCCACGTCCAGTGCACCGCCAACGGCTACGGCGAGCGCGTCGGCAACGCCAACCTCTTCCCGGTCGTCGCCGCCCTGGAGCTGAAGTACGGCAAGCGGGTCCTGCCCGAGGGCGCGCTGCGCGAGATGACCCGGGTCTCGCACGCCATCGCCGAGGTCGTGAACCTCACCCCCGCCACCCACCAGCCCTACGTCGGCGTCTCGGCCTTCGCGCACAAGGCGGGCCTGCACGCCTCCGCGATCAAGGTCGACCCCGACCTCTACCAGCACATCGACCCCGGCCTCGTGGGCAACCGCATCCGCATGCTGGTCTCCGACATGGCCGGCCGCGCCTCCGTCGAGCTGAAGGGCAAGGAGCTGGGCGTCGACCTCGGCGGCGACCGCGAACTGGTCGGCCGCGTCGTGGAGCGCGTCAAGGAACGCGAGCTGAAGGGCTACACGTACGAAGCAGCCGACGCGTCCTTCGAGCTGCTCCTGCGCGCGGAGGCCGAGGGGCGCGCACGCCGCTACTTCCGCACCGAGTCCTGGCGCGCCATCGTCGAGGACCGGCCCGACGGCTCGCACGCCAACGAGGCCACCGTGAAGGTGTGGGCCAAGGGCGAGCGCATCGTGGCGACGGCGGAGGGCAACGGCCCCGTCAACGCCCTGGACCGGGCCCTGCGCGTCGGCCTGGAGCGGATGTACCCGGAGCTGGCCAAACTGGAGCTGGTGGACTACAAGGTCCGCATCCTGGAGGGCAAGCACGGCACCAGCTCCACCACCCGCGTGCTCATCTCCACCACGGACGGCGACGGCGAGTGGTCGACCGTCGGCGTCGCGGACAACGTGATCGCCGCGTCCTGGCAGGCGCTGGAGGACGCGGTCACGTACGGCCTGCTCAGGGCCGGGGTCGAGCCCGTCGAGTAAGCACGGGGGGCACGTTCGCGGCCGGCCTGGGTTAGCGTGAAGTATGAGGCCCACCAGGCAGGCGGCGTCGCGGCTGACCGTCATCCTGTCCGGACTGCTCCTGGCCCTGGGCGCCACGCTCGCGCCCGCGGCCGGGGCCGCCACGGACGTCGCGGCGGTGGCCGACGCCTTGCGCGAGAACCCGGTGTACGTCGACGGGGCGGCGGCGTCCCAGCTCTCCCGCGCCGACGCCGACGCCCTCGCCGACAAGATCAAAAAGGCCGACAAGCCGGTCTTCGTCGCCGTGCTCCCCGCGTCGTTCCCGAAGCAGGACCTGTTCCGGAACCTGCGGACGGCGACGGGGATCACGGGGGTGTACGCGATCAGGCTCGGCGACGCCTTCGACGCCAAGGCCGACGGCGCGGCCTTGGCGGACAACGCCGTCAAGAACCTGACCGCGCTCGTCCGCGGCGAGCCCGACGCGAAACAGCAGCTCAACGACTTCGTGGACCGGGCCGTCGCCCAGACGTCGGGCAGCGCGCCCGCGTCCTGGGGCGACACCGGCGGCGACGAAGGGGCGCCCGTCGGCGCGCTGATCGGCGTCGGCGCGGTGATCGTCGCGGGCGGCGCGGGCGCCTACGCGGTGGCCCGCACCCGGCGCCGCAAGCGCGCGCAGGAGGAGCGCGCGGCCCTGGAGAAGCTGCGCGTCGTCGTCGACGAGGACATCACGGCCTTCGGCGAGGAACTGGACCGGCTCGACTTCCACCCCGCGGAGGCCGGCGCCGACGACGCCATGCGCGCCGACTACGAGCGGGCGCTGGACGCGTACGAGAAGGCGAAGTCCTTCATGGCCGCCGCCGAGCGGCCCGAGCAGGTCCGGGCCGTCACCCAGGCCCTGGAGGACGGCCGCTTCTCGCTCGCCCTGCTCGCCGCGCGCCGCGAGGGCAGGGCGCTGCCCGAGCGGCGGCCGCCGTGCTTCTTCGACCCCCGGCACGGCCCCTCCGTGAAGGACGCCGGGTGGACCCCGGCGGGCGGCACGCCCCGCGAGGTGCCGGTGTGCGCGGCCGACGCGGTCCGCCTCGCCGACGGCGAAGACCCGATGACCCGCACCGTCACCACCGACACCGGCGAGCGCCGCCCCTACTGGGAGGCGGGCCCGGCCTACGCCCCCTGGGCGGGCGGCTACTTCGGCGGCGGCCTGCTCCCCGGCCTCCTCGTCGGCACGATGCTCGGCTCGGCCCTGTCGTCCCCGGCGTACGCGGCCCAGGCGGGCGTGCCGATGGCCGACGGCGGGGACGTCACGGGCGCGGACTTCGACCCGGGCGACTTCGGCGGCGGGGACTTCGGGGGCGGCGGCGACTTCGGCGGGGGCGGGGACTTCGGCGGCGGGTTCTGACGCCGCGCCCCGGCGCGGCGTAAGCGCTCCGGGGCGGTGTGAGCGGTCCGGCACGGCGTGCGCGGCCCGGCGTGAGCCCGGCCGTTACGCAGGGTTCTTGATCGCCGAGATGTCGAACGTCAGCTTGATCTTGTCGGAGACCAGGACGCCGCCCGTCTCCAGGGCCGCGTTCCACGTCAGGCCCCACTCCGAGCGCAGCAGCTCCGCCTTGCCCTCGAAGCCGACGCGCTCGTTGCCGAACGGGTCCTTGGCCGAGCCGTTGAACTCCAGGTCGATGGTGAGCGGCCGGGTGGTGCCGAGGATGGTCAGGTCGCCGGTGACGCGGTAGTCGTCGCCGCCCAGCGCCTCGGCCCCGGTGGAGCGGAAGGTCATCTTCGGGAACTCCTCCGTCTTGAAGAAGTCCGCGCTCTTGAGGTGGCCGTCGCGGTCCGCGTTGCCGGTGTCGATGCTGTCCATCGTCACCTCGATGACGGCCGTCGACGCGGCCGGGTCGGTGCCGTCGAGGTGCAGCGAGCCGCTGACGTCGAGGAAGGAGCCCTTGACGTTCGTGACCATGGCGTGCCGGGCGACGAAGCCGATGCTGGTGTGCGTGGGGTCCAGCGTGTAGTCACCGGTCAGGGCGGCGAGTTCGGGGCTGACGGCGGCGGGCGCGGTGGCACCCGAGGCGGTGGCGGTGTTGGCGGTGTTCTCGGTCTTCCGGCCGAAGAGACCCATGGCGTGCTCCTAGGGGGTGGGCCGCGCACGGGGGAGGCGCGACCATGAGCGGTTTAATGTTCAACAAGATTGACTGTAGCGCTGATTGGTTCGATATTCAACCGTGATCGCTGCGTGTCGACATGATTACGCTGGATGAGTGACAAGGAGTGGCGCCATGCGTGGTGCCATCAGAGGGGGAGGGGGTGTGACATCCGAGGGGCGCGTGGGGTGTTCGCCGCAGGGGTGCGAGGTGGTCGCCCGTGGTGAAGGGCGTGGTGCGACCTGCTCAAGGCGAGGGGGCGGGGGCTGCGGGGGTGCGTTAAGAACTTGCCATGGCGCCATTGTGGTGCCATAGTGATGCCATGAATCTCACGCCGTATGTCGACCAACTCCGTCAGGAGCTCGCGGTCGCCGCCGAGGCCGGTGGTGAGGAGGCTCGCGCGGTGGCCGAGCGTCTGATCGCCCCGCTCGAGTCGGCCACCCGGCTCACGTTGCTGAACGTGCTGTCCGCGGCCATGGACGAGGTTACCCGAGACCTCGCTCCCGGCTCGGTCGACGTGCGCCTGCGTGGGGGCGACCCGGACTTCGTGGTGACCCCGCCGCCCCTCACCGACACCTTCGAGGCGCCGGTCATGGAGGCGCCCGTGACGCGCGCCGCCCCCGCCCCGGCGCCCGTCCCCGAGGCCGAGGAGGGCGGCACCGCCCGCATCAACCTCCGGCTGCCCATGCACCTCAAGTCCCAGGCCGAGGAGGCCGCGGCGGCCGAGAGCCTGTCGGTCAACGCCTGGCTGGTCCGCACCGTCGCCGAGGCCCTCAGGCCCAGCGAGAGCCCGCAGCCCGCCGCCCGCGGCGAGGGCGTGGGGAACAGCTTCACCGGCTGGGCGCGCTAGCGTCCCGCTCCCGCCCGGCCCGGGCCGCCGCGCCCGGGCCGCTCCACCGCATCCACCAGGACCGGGACCACGACGACCGCGACGACCACGACGACCATGACGACGAGGACAGCCATGCCAACCTTCGACACCGCCAAGCCCATCCACGCCTCGGTGGTCATCGAGAGCGGGACGGTGCGGATCACCGCGGGCGACCGCGCCGAGACCGTCGTCGACGTGCGCCCCACCAGCGAGTCGCGCGCCGCCGACGTCCGGGCCGCCGAGCGCACCCGGGTGGAGTACACGGCCGGCCGGCTCCTGGTGAAGGGCCCCAAGGAGCGCTCCCTCTTCGGCAGGGGCTCGTCGGTCGACGTGGAGGTCGCACTGCCCGAGGGCTCGCACGTGCACGTCACCACCTCCATGGCCGACTGCACCACCGAGGGCGACCTCGGCGAGTGCGAGGTCAAGACGTCCATGGGTGAGATCCGGGTCGTCCGGGCGGCCTCGGTGCGCCTCGACACCGGGCACGGCCGGGTGTACGTGGACCGGACGGAGGGCCAGGCCGATGTCACCACGGCCTCCGGCGAGGTGCGGCTCGGCACGATCGGCGGCGCGGCCGTCATCAAGAACTCCAACGGGTCGACCGAGATCGGCGAGGTCAGGGGCGAGCTGCGGGTCCGCTCCGCCAACGGGTCGGTCGTCGTGAGCCGCGCGCACGCCGACGTCACCGCGAGGACCGCGAGCGGCGCCATCGAGATCGGCGAGGTGACGCGCGGCACCGCCGTCCTGGAGACCGGCACCGGCAGGGTCGACATCGGCATCAGCGAGGGCACCGCCGCCTGGCTCGACGTGCAGACCAAGTACGGCTCGGTGCGCCAGTCGCTCGGCTCGTCCGCGGGCCCCGGTGACTCCGGCGAGACCGTCAAGGTGCGCGCGCGGACGGGCTACGGCGACATCGTGATCCACCGCGCCTGAGCCCCGGGAGCAGGCCGTCCGGCCCCCGGGGCGGATGGCTGGAATAGCCGCCGGGCGTTGTCGGCCCCCACCAATTCCACCCCCGGTCGAAGGGCCGCCCGCCCCCGCCCGAGCCGGGCCGCCCCCGCCCGGAAGCACTCGTTCCGGTGTCGGAATGTGATCCGAGTCTCATTGTGCGCCTTGTGGAATCCCTACAGCCGGATGGGCCCCTGAGCAGTGACTTCGCCTGCACCGCACAGAACTTCTGTCCGGGGGTGCCAGGAAAACGGTCCCGAGACTGTTCAGAGTCGACGGTCCGTTTTCGCGCGTGCAGTTCGTAAGGTCGACAGCATGACCGTTTTGGACGAAGCTGGATCTTCAGCGGGTGAGCCCACCGACGCGCGGGGCCGAGTGGCCGAATTGGCCGGGATCCGCGCGCAGGCCCTGGCGGGACCGAGCGAGAAGGCGACCGAGGCCCAGCACGCCAAGGGCAAGCTGACGGCACGCGAGCGGATCGCGCTTCTCCTCGACGAGGGTTCGTTCCAGGAGGTCGAGCAGCTGCGCCGGCACCGGGCGACCGGCTTCGGCCTGGAGGCGAAGAAGCCGTACACCGACGGTGTCATCACCGGCTGGGGCACGGTCGAGGGCCGCACGGTCTTCGTCTACGCCCACGACTTCCGGATCTTCGGCGGCGCCCTGGGCGAGGCCCACGCCACGAAGATCCACAAGATCATGGACATGGCCATCGCGGCCGGAGCCCCGCTGGTCTCCCTGAACGACGGCGCGGGCGCCCGCATCCAGGAGGGCGTCTCCGCCCTCGCCGGCTACGGCGGCATCTTCCAGCGCAACACCAAGGCCTCCGGCGTCATCCCGCAGATCTCCGTGATGCTCGGCCCGTGCGCGGGCGGCGCGGCCTACAGCCCCGCCCTCACCGACTTCGTGTTCATGGTCCGCGACACCTCGCAGATGTTCATCACCGGCCCCGACGTGGTCCGCGCGGTGACCGGCGAGGAGATCTCGCAGAACGGCCTGGGCGGCGCCGACGTGCACGCCGAGACCTCCGGCGTGTGCCACTTCGCGTACGACGACGAGGAGACCTGCCTCGCCGAGGTGCGCTACCTCCTCGCGATGCTCCCGCAGAACAACCGCGAGAACCCGCCCGTCGCCCCCTGCGACGACCCCGTCGAGCGCCGCTCCGAGGTCCTCCTCGACCTCGTCCCCGCCGACGGCAACCGCCCCTACGACATGGCGAAGGTCATCGAGGAGCTCGTCGACGACGGCGACTACCTGGAGGTCCACGAGCGCTGGGCGCGCAACATCATCTGCGCCCTGGCCCGCCTCGACGGCCAGGTCGTCGGCATCGTCGCCAACCAGCCGCAGACCCTCGCGGGCGTCCTGGACATCGAGGCCTCGGAGAAGGCCGCGCGCTTCGTGCAGATGTGCGACGCCTTCAACATCCCGATCGTCACCCTGCTCGACGTCCCCGGCTTCCTGCCCGGCGTCGACCAGGAGCACGGCGGCATCATCCGCCACGGCGCCAAGCTGCTGTACGCGTACTGCAACGCCACCGTGCCGCGCATCTCGCTCATCCTGCGCAAGGCGTACGGCGGCGCCTACATCGTGATGGACAGCCAGTCCATCGGCGCCGACCTCACCTACGCCTGGCCCACCAACGAGATCGCGGTGATGGGCGCCGAGGGCGCCGCCAACGTCATCTTCCGCCGCCAGATCGCCGCCGCCGAGGACCCCGAGGCCATGCGGGCCCGCATGGTCAAGGAGTACAAGGCGGAGCTGATGCATCCGTACTACGCCGCCGAGCGCGGCCTCGTCGACGACGTGATCGACCCGGCCGAGACCCGGTCCGTGCTGATCAACTCGCTGGCGATGCTGCGCAACAAGCACGCCGACCTGCCCTCGCGCAAGCACGGCAACCCGCCGCAGTAGCGACGCGCCGCCCTCTTCGCTTTCCCACAAGGAGACCGCCGCACATGACTACTCCCGACATCCGCGTCGAGAAGGGCCACGCCGAGCCCGAGGAAGTCGCCGCCCTGACGGCGATCCTGCTGGCCCGTGCCGCGGCGCTGCCCGACGCGGTTCCCGCCGTCCACCACGGCCGCGACAAGGCCGGCTGGCGCCGCCTGGAGCGCACGCCGGGCTTCCGCGCCCCGCACAGCTGGCAGGGCTGAGCCCCACCGCTCCACCGACACACCATGGGCCCCGTACTCGACCGAGTACGGGGCCCACGGCGTGCGGCACGGCGAGCTAGCGGAGGCGGGCCATCAGGGCGTGCTCCACCAGGGTGATCAGCGCGGACTTCGCGTCGGCGCGGTGGCGCGCGTCCGTCGTGATGATGGGCGTGTCCGGGCCGATCTGAAGGGCCTCACGGACCTCGTCCGGGGTGTACGGCTGGTGCCCGTCGAAGCCGTTGAGGGCGATGACGAAGGGCAGGCCGGAGTTCTCGAAGTAGTCGACGGCGGGGAAGCAGTCGGCGAGCCGCCTCGTGTCGACAAGGACGACCGCTCCGATGGCGCCGCGCACCAGGTCGTCCCACATGAACCAGAAGCGGTCCTGGCCCGGGGTGCCGAACAGATACAGGATCAGGTCCTGGTCGAGCGTGATGCGGCCGAAGTCCATGGCGACCGTCGTGGTCGTCTTGTCACCGGTGTGCGTCAGGTCGTCGATGCCTGCCGATGCGGAGGTCATCACGGCTTCGGTGCGCAGCGGGTTGATCTCCGAGACGGCTCCGACAAATGTGGTCTTGCCCACACCGAAGCCGCCCGCCACCACGATTTTCGCGCTGGTGGTGGAGCGGGCTGTTGCTCCTCCGCTAGAGCTTGCGAAGTCCACTGAGCACCCTTTCGAGCAGTGTCACGTCTGGCTGACCGCCGGCGGACTCGTCGCCGCCGGGCTGATGGATGGCGACGAGACCGGCCTCCGCCAGGTCGGCGACGAGGATCCGGGCTACGCCGAGGGGAATGGAGAGCAGTGCCGAGATCTCGGCGACCGACTTGATCTCGCGGCACAGATTGCAGATGCGCTGATGCTCGGGCAACTGGCCCTGCAACTGATGCGGTTGTGCGGTGGTGTGCACCAGCGCCTCGATGGCGAGCTGGTAGCGCGGCCTGGTGCGGCCGCCCGTCATGGCGTACGGGCGCACCAGCGGATTGGCGGCCACGGGCGCCGGCTCGGGGGAGCGGCGCTGCGACTGCGCGGGCTGGATCCGCGGCGCGTACGGCCGCTGCTGGTCGTACGCGCCCGGGGCGGGCCGGTCGTAGGGGCCCGGCGCCGGCTGCTCGTAAGCGCCCGGAGCGGGCCGGTCGTACGGGCCGGGCGCCTGCGGGCCGGGCTGCCGGTAGTGCGGCTGCCGGCGGTGGCTGGGCGCGGAGGGGAAGTTGTACCGGTTCTGCGAACCGTCACCCTGGCCCTGGCCACGGCCCGAAGGCCAGTTGGCCGAAGACGAACCGTCTGGGGGTGTTGCAGCCACGTACTCCTCCTCCGAAACTGTGCCCGGCGCCATCGCTGTGGAGCCGCGTCCCGAAACCTTACGGCCCCGGGACGCGAATACGCACCGTCTGTCTGTTAGTTGAGCAGGCTCCCCTGAAGCTCGGCGCGCAGGTCCGGAGTGAGGACGGTCCCGGCGCGGTCGACGAGAAGTGCCATCTCGTACCCAATGAGACCGATGTCCGCTTCTGGGTGGGCGAGTACGGCAAGGGAGGACCCGTCGGAGATGGACATGATGAAGAGAAATCCTCGCTCCATCTCCACAACGGTCTGGGTCACCGAGCCGCCCTCGAAGATCCGGGAGGCCCCGGCCGTGAGGGAGGTGAGACCCGACGCGACCGCGGCGAGCTGATCGGCTCGGTCGCGCGGGAAACCTTCGGACATCGCCAGAAGGAGTCCGTCGGCGGAGACCACCACGGTGTGGGACACCCCGGGGGTGTTCTCCACGAAGTTGGTGATCAACCAGTTCAGGTTCTGCGCCGCCTGGCTCATCGGGCTCACACTAACGCTCCTGGTTGTAGGTGCTATCAGGGCTGAAGCCCTGGCCATTCGTGTCGTTGCCCGCGCTGCGGCCCCGCTGGACGCCGCGGCGCAGGTTGCTCAGCCTGCCCCGGACCTCCTCGGGGTCGCGGGAGACCTGGGGGCCGCCCTGCGGGGTCTGCTCCGCCGTGCCCTCGACCAGGTTGGCCTTGGGCACCCGCCGCGGGAGGCCGGACGGGGTGACCCCGCCCGCCTTGGGCTCCCGCAGCTGCTCGGCGCGCTGCCAGCGCTCGTCGTTGGCCGTGCGCCAGCTGTCCGGCTCGCCGCTCGGGCTCTCGCCGTCGCGGCTCTCCTCGCCCTGCGCCGCGGGGGCGCTGCCGTTGCCGTTCGCCGCGGCGGCTCCGCCCCGCCGCGGCAGTCCCGCGTCGGTCAGGCCGTGGCCGGCCGGAGGAGGCGTCTGGGCAGGTCCCGGACGGTCGAAGCCTACGTGCTCCGGCTCGCCCGCGGCTGCCGCCGAAGTGGATTCCGCTTCGGGAGCGTACTCGCCCTGGTAGGACTCCTGGTAGCCCTCACGCAACGGCCAGTCGTCCTGGTGGGAGCGGGTCGGGTAAGCCGCGAAGGACTCCTGCGAGGCTCCCGCGACGGCCTCGTGACCGCTCTGCCCGGACTCCGGATAGGCGTTGTCCTGGTAGCCGTCCTGGGTCGTGTAGTACGCGTCGTCATACGCGCCCTGCGCGGTCTGCCCCGTCTGCGCCGGGTCGTACGCCGACTGCCCGTCGTAGCCGGTGTCGTAGCCGCCCTGGCCCTGGTCGTAGCCGGAGGCCTGCTGAGGGTCGTACGCCTGCTGGGGGTCGTACTGCTGCTCCTCGTAACCGGTGTGCGGCGTCTCGTACGCACCCTGGGCGGCCTGGGCGGCCTGGTCTGGGTAGGCCTGGCCCTGCTCGTACGCCTCCTGGCCGTCCTGCGTCTCGTCGCGGAACAGCGGGCGGCCGGACTGGGCCTGCGCCTCCAGGGCCGCGCGGCGCTCCTCGCGCATCAAGGAGCGGCCCACGGGGTCGAGTTGGCCGCCCTGCCCCTCGGCGGGCTCGCCGCGGTACGCGGTGTCGTCGAAGCCCAGCTCGGCGGCCGTGCGCAGCGGCTCGGCCGCCTGCGCCTGCTGCTCGGGGATGATCGAGGAGACCGTGAACTCGTTGTCCTGCGGGTGGAGTTCACCGCCGCCACCGTGCGTGATGATCTCCGGGAGCATCACGAGCGACGTGGTGCCCGCCTGCTCGCCCGAGGGGCGCAGCTGGACCCGGATGCCGTGCCGGTCGGACAGCCGGCCGACCACGAACAGGCCCATGCGCTGCGAGATCGCGGCGTCCACGGTCGGCGGGTTGGCGAGCCGGTGGTTGATGTCCGCGAAGTCCTCGGCGGTCAGGCCGATGCCCTTGTCGTGGATCTCGATCATCACGCGGCCGTCGGGGAGACGGGTCGCGGTGACCCTGACCTTGGTCTGCGGCGAGGAGAACGTCGTGGCGTTCTCAAGGAGTTCGGCGAGCAGGTGCACGAGGTCGGTCACGGCCAGGCCGTGGATCTCGGCCTCGGGGACGCCCGACAGCTCGATGCGCTCGTACTGCTCCACCTCGGAGGAGGCGGCGCGCAACACGTCCACAAGGGGCACCGGCTGGTCCCAGCGGCGGCCCGGCTCCTCGCCGGAGAGGACCAGGAGGTTCTCGCCGTTGCGGCGCATGCGGGTCGCCAGGTGGTCCAGGCGGAAGAGGCTCTCCAGCTGGTCCGGGTCGGCCTCGTTGTTCTCCAGGTCGGTGATGAGGGTCAGCTGGCCCTCGATCAGCGACTGGTTGCGGCGCGAGAGGTTGGTGAAGATCGCGTTGATGTTGCCGCGGAGCAGGGCCTGCTCGGAGGCGAGCCGCACGGCCTCGCGGTGCACCTGGTCGAAGGCGCGGGCGACCTCGCCGATCTCGTCGGTCGTGGTGATCGGGATGGGCTGGACACGGGTGTCCACGCGGCCCGGGTCGGTGCGCGAGAGCTGGTCGACCAGCATCGGCAGGCGCTGCTCGGCGATGCCGAAGGCGGCGGTGCGCAGGCTGCGCATCGAGCGGCTCATCTGCCGGGCCATGAGCCCGGCCAGGACGAAGGCGGCGAGCAGCGCGACCACGACGATCGCACCGGTGATGAAGGCGTCGGTCTTGGCGTCGTCGGCGATGCCGGAGGCCTCGTGCACGGCCTTGTCCGTGAGGTCCGCCTCGATCTTGCGGTACGCGTCGAACTTGGCCGTGGTGCCCTTCCACAGCACCTTGCTGGTGATGCCCTTGTCCGCGAGCGCCACCCGGGAGCTGGGCTGGGTGTTGGGCATGCTCAGGATGAGTTCGAGCATCTTCTCGCCCTGGGGCGGGGCGACGAACTTCTTTCCGCCCGCGCGCGCGTCGGCGGCGTCCTGCTCGGCCTGCTTCGCGGCGTCGGCGATGAGCCGCTTCCTGGCCTCCTCCAGCTTCCTGACGTCGGAGGGCGTGCCGCCGCCGGTGTACTCCTCGATGGCGATGCGCTCGAGGTAGGCGTAGGAGGAGAAGGCGACCTTCTGCTTGGTGAAGTCGCTCTGCGTCGGGCCCGGCTTCTCCAGGAGGTGGGTGCCGATGGAGCGCTGGAGCGAGAGCGCCGCCTTGGCCAGGGACACCGCGTAGACGGTGCGGCCGTAGGAGGTGATGTTGCCGGTGCCGAGGCCCAGTTCGTTGGCGAACTCCATCAGCGGGTGCTGGATGGCGACGTAGCCCTCTTCGGTGCGTACGCCGGGCAGCTTGCTGGTGTACGCGGCCTGGCGCAGGCCCTCCAGCTTGGGCTCGACCTTCTTGAAGGTCGCGAGCCGGCGGTCGAGGCCCTCCTTGTGCGGCATGTCCTCGGCGGCGTCGGCGAAGACGGCCGCGGCCCGGTCGGTGGCCTTGCGGGCCTTGACCACGGCCGGGTCGTCCTTCTTGCCGCCCAGGAGGGGCGCGGCGGAGATGTCGCGCTCCTCGATGAGGCGGTTGCCGTAGTCCAGCGAAGCGCGCACCAGACGGGCCGTGGCCTCGGCGTCGCGGGCCTCGTCCCAGGTGTCGATGGCGCCCTTGACCTGGAAGCCGCCCATGACGAGTCCGACGAGCACGGGTATGAGGAGGATCGCGTTCAGGCGGGTCGGCACGCGCCAGTTCCGGGGCGAAAGGCGCCCGCCGGAGGCGACCTGTGGCTCGCCGCCGGGTACGTCCGCGGACGGCGACGGTGTCGCCGCTCGCGGGGGCGGGGTGAAGTTGCCCCGCGTGTCCCGGTCCGGGGGTGCGGGGCTCGTCTTGCTTCGCCTCACTCGACCAACAACCTCTCGGCGGCGGCTCCCGCGCTGGTGCCGCTGTCGTCTCCAAAGGCCCGTGCTACTGGGCAGTTCAGCGCATTCCAGCACGTCAGGTGGTGCTCTTCCAAACAGTAGGAGGGAAGCGTTCGGAGTGGTGTAAGCCTCAGATAAATCGGTCATAAAGAGCGAGCCCCGCCAAAAGGCGGGGCTCTTGTGAGCACAGTGATACCGGCCGACCGCGATGTGTGGCCGCGTCGGCGGAATTCTCTGTCGAAACGTTATGAACACGGCGGCGGTCCGTGTCAAAGGACACAGATCGTTCCGTGCGATATACGGCAACTTCCGTATGATCCCGCCTACTTGAGTCGTGCCATGAGTGCGTGCTCGACCAGCGTGATCAGGCCACTCTTTGCTTCCGCACGCTGTCGGGCATCCGTCGTGATGATGGGGGCGTCGGGGCCGAGCTGCAGAGCCTCGCGGACCTCGTCGGGAGTGTAGGGCTGCTGGCCGTCGAAGCCGTTGAGGGCGATGACGAAGGGCAGTCCGGAGTTCTCGAAGTAGTCCACAGCCGGGAAACAGTCGGCCAGGCGCCGGGTGTCGACCAGGACGATGGCGCCGATCGCGCCGCGCACCAGGTCGTCCCACATGAACCAGAAGCGGTCCTGACCGGGGGTGCCGAACAGGTACAGGATCAGATCCTGGTCAAGGGTGATGCGGCCGAAATCCATCGCCACCGTGGTGGTGGTCTTGTCACCGGTATGCGTGAGGTCGTCAATACCCGCTGACGCGGACGTCATCACCGCTTCGGTGCGCAGTGGGTTGATCTCCGAGACCGCGCCGACGAACGTCGTCTTGCCCACGCCGAAGCCGCCCGCCACCACGATCTTGGCGGACGTGGTGGACCGGCCTGCGGCGGCGGAGTCCGTGAAGCCGCCCGCGCTAGAGCTTGCGAAGTCCACTGAGCACCCTTTCGAGCAGAGTCACGTCGGGCTGGCCACCGGTGTTCTCGTCGCCGCCGGGCTGGTGGATCGCGACGAGCCCGGCCTCGGCCAGGTCGGCCACCAGGATGCGGGCGACGCCGAGCGGCATCGAGAGCAGCGCGGACACCTCGGCCACCGACTTGACCTCGCGGCACAGGTGACAGATCCGCTGGTGCTCGGGGAGCAGTCCCATCAGCTGGGCCGGGTCCGCCGTGGTGCTGACCAGCGCCTCGATCGCGAGCTGGTAGCGGGGCCTGGTCCGGCCACCGGTCATCGCGTACGGGCGCACCAGCGGCTGGTCGCCCTCATAGCCGTAGCCGGCTTGGGCGCCGTACGGGTCATGAGAGGCGGTGGGCGGGTTCATGGATCCTCCGGGCGGGACAGCAGTTCGTCTGCGTTCCGTCTGACGTCAGCCTGGTGGGGGCATGAGTGGCGGCCGGACGGTGGGTGGTTGCGTACGGTCGGAACGTCCCTGGCCGGTGGGGCGGCCGGGGGCTCTGGCGGGCCTGGCCCGCGCGCCGGGCTAGTGCAGCAGGCTGCCCTGCAGCTCGGCGCGCAGGTCCGGGGTGAGGACGGTGCCCGCACGGTCGACGAGCAGCGCCATCTCGTACCCGACGAGGCCGATGTCGCACTCGGGGTGCGCGAGCACGGCCAGGGACGAGCCGTCGGAGACGGACATGATGAACAGGAAACCGCGCTCCATCTCCACGACGGTCTGCGTGACCGCCCCGCCCTCGAAGATCCGGGAGGCCCCGGCGGTGAGGGAGGTCAGGCCGGAGGCGACGGCCGCGAGCTGGTCGGCGCGGTCGCGCGGAAAGCCCTCGGACATCGCGAGAAGCAGGCCGTCGGCGGAGACCACGACCGTGTGGGACACCCCGGGGGTGTTCTCCACGAAGTTGGTGATCAACCAGTTCAGGTTCTGTGCCGCCTGGCTCATCGGACTCAACTAACGCTCCTGCTGGTGAGTGGGGCGAGGGAAACTGCCGGTCTGGCCGGTACCGGCCTGGCGACCCTGCTGAATGCCCCGACGGAGATTGGTCAGCCGGCCGCGCACGTCGTCGGGCGCGCGCGAGACCTGCGGACCCGCGCTGTCCTGCGCCTGCTGTGCGGTGCCCGCCACGAGGTTCGCCCGTGGCACGCGGCGCGGAAGGCCGGACGTGGTGACGCCGCCCGCGGAGGGCTGCCGGACGCGCTCGGCCTGACGGCCCAGCTCGTCGTTCGGCGTGGGACGCCAAGCGGTGTTGCCGGTGGTGCTGTTCGGGTTCTGCGGGGTCTGCTGACCCTGCGGGTTCTGCGGGTTCTGCGGGTTCTGTGCGTGCTGCTGGTTCTGGGGGACGCCCTGGCCGTGCTGGCCCGGGGCCTGGAGGCCGGCCGGACGCGAAGGCTGCGGGGTCCCGTGGGGCTGCTGCGGCGGGCGTACGCCCTGGGGACGCGTGCCGTCGAGAGGTCGCTGCGGCTCGCGCTGCGGAAGCTGCGGTTCCCGGCGGGGGAGCCGGGAGCCACGCTGCGGAGCCTGCTGCTGGGGCTGCGGCGCACCGGCCTCGGGGCGGTGGCCCTGCGGCTCCTGGCCGCGGTTGCCGCGCTGCGGCAGCTCCGGGCGGTGGCCCTGCCCGGCACCGCCGGTCAGGTCGCCCTGCTCGGCGCGCTCCCGCTGGGCCCGCTCGGCCTGCTGGCGCTCCTGCTCGGCCTGGGCCTGGGCCTGGGCCTGGGCCTGGGCCTGACGCTCCTGCTCGGCGCGCTCCCGCTGGGCCCGCTCCTGCTGTTCGGCCTGCTGTGCCTGCTGCTGGGCCTGCTGCTCCGCCTGCTGCGAGAACCAGTTGGTCTCCAGCGTGTCGTACAGCGGCGTACGGCCGTCGAGCGGACCGGACGCGGGCGGCAGGGCCTCCGGCTCGGACTGCTGCGGCTCCGGCTGGGGCGCCTGCGGCAGCTGGGCCTGGGGGCGCTGCGGCTGCTGCGGCACGCCCTGGTCCAGATCGGCGCGCGGGGCCTGGCCGCGGCGCGGCGCGGGCGGGCGCGGCACCGAGAACTCACCGGTGGCGTGCGGCGGCTGGCCCGGCTGGCCGGACTGGGGGCCGTGGGGCGCCTGCGGGGCCGCGGGGGAGGGCCCGCCGAAGACGTCGGAGCGCACGAACTCGCCGGTGGCGCCGCTCGGGGCGTCGCCCTGCGTGCCGGGCGGCGGGCCGTCGAAGTCGGGGCGGTCGAACTGCGCGGTCGAGCCGGGGCCCCGAAGGTCGTCGGCGGCCCCCGCGGGGTGCGGGAACTGGCCGGTGGACTCGGGCTCCTCGTGGCCGCGCGGAGCGTCGAAGGGCTCGCGCGAGACCTGCGGCTGCGCGTTCTCCTCGCTCCAGCTGGGCACGCGGGGCTGCTGCGGGCTGCCACCGGGCAGCTCGGCCCGCGGGCCGCCGCGCGGCGGCAGCTGGGGCCTGCGGTCCTGCTCACGCGGACCGGAGCCCGGGCCCGACCCGACGGCCTGACCCGCGTCGTTCGTACGCTGCTGGGGCACCGGAGGCTGCGGCATGCTGCCCGCCCCGGGGCGGCCGCCGCCCTGGCCCTGGCCGAGGGCGCCACCGCGGCCGCCCTGCGTCCCGGAGCCCGGGGCACCGCCGGGGCCCGCGAGCCCGCCCGGCGCCACCGGGGAGCCGGCCGCCGGGCCCTGGCCGTTGCCGCGCGAGGGCAGCGCCGCACGCGGGCCCGAGCCCGCGACCTGGCCGCGCTGCGCGCCGGCGGGGCCGACGTGGTTGTTCTGGTTGCTCTGGTTGTTCTGGCGGGCGCGGGCCGCGCCGCTCAGACCGGCCGCCACACCGCCACCGCGACGCGCGGCGGCGGCACCCGCCGCGGCCTGGGCCGCCGCGGGACCACCGGTCGGCGCCGGGGCACCGGGCTGGCCCGGGCCCTTCTTGCCGCCCTGGGCGACGTCGACGGGCAGCATGACCAGCGCGGTCGTACCACCGGAGTCGGAGGGCCGCAGCTGGATGCGGATGCCGTGGCGCTGCGAGAGGCGGCCGACCACGAACAGACCCATGCGGCGGGAGACGGAGACGTCCACGGTGGGCGGCGACGCGAGCCGCTCGTTGATCGCGGCGAGGTCCTCGGGGGAGAGGCCGATGCCGGTGTCGTGGATCTCGATCAGCACGCGGCCGTCGGGCAGCGCGTGACCGGTCACCTTGACCTTGGTCTGCGGCGAGGAGAACGAGGTCGCGTTCTCCAGCAGCTCGGCGAGGAGGTGCACGAGGTCGTTGACGACGCGTCCGGCCACGTCGGTGGCGGGCACCGAGGACAGCTCGATGCGCTCGTACTGCTCCACCTCGGAGGCGGCGGCGCGGAGCACGTCGACGAGCGGCACGGGCCGCGTCCAGCGGCGGCCGGGCTCCTCACCGGCGAGGACGAGGAGGTTCTCGCCGTTACGGCGCATGCGGGTCGCGAGGTGGTCGAGCTTGAACAGCGACGACAGCTGGTCCGGGTCGGCCTCGCGGGACTCCAGCTCGGAGATGAGCGAGAGCTGGCGCTGGATGAGGCCCTGGGAGCGGCGCGAGAGGTTGGTGAACATCGCGTTGACGTTGCCCCGCAGGAGGGCCTGCTCGGCGGCGAGGCGGACCGCCTCGCGGTGCACGTCGTCGAAGGCCGCGGCCACCTGGCCGATCTCGTCCCGGGAGTGCACACCGACGGACTCCACGGACGTGTCGACGTCCTGCGGGTCGGACTCGGAGAGCTGCTTGACCAGCTCGGGCAGGCGGTCCTGGGCGACCTTGGTCGCGGTGTCCTGGAGCCGGCGGAGCGAGCGGATCATGGACCGGGCCACGACGAAGGCGCCGACGAGCGAGACGCCGAGCACCAGCAGGATGAGCGCACCGTTCAGGATCGCCTGCTGCTCGGACTCGTTCCGCAGCGAGCGGGCCTTCTGCTCCATCTCGTCGAGCAGCGTCAGCTCGATCTTGGCCATCTCCGAGATCTTGGTGGAGTCCTGGTCCACCCAGTCCTTGTAGGACCGCTTGCCGCGGAGCTTGATGCCATTGGGCTGCTCGAGGATGCGCTGGGCGTAGGCGTCGGCGCCCTGGATGGTGGCGTTGCCGCGGCTGATGGGCGCGAGCAGCTTCGCGCCGTCGCCGACGTAGATCCGGTTGAACGACTGGAGTTCGTCGTTCTCCTTCTCGTTCGCCGTGAGGGCGTAGCGGCGGTCGAGGTCGGAGAGCTTGCCGAACTCGCGGTTGTTCGGCGGCAGCGCGGCCGCGATGACGGCCCGCTGGACGGACGCGAACTCCTTGGCGGAGGAGAAGGCCGCCAGGGCGCGCGTGCGCTGGATCATGTCCGGGTTGCTGGTCGCCTGCGCCATGTCCTCGGAGAGCGCGAGGAGCTGCTGGATGAGCTGGCTGTAGGCGTCGACCGTCTGCGAGGACGGGACGTCCTTCTGGAACGCGTCCCGGCGTACGTCCTTGATCTTCTGGAGCTGCCGGGTGATCTGGACCGTGTTCTGCCGGATGCCGAGGAAGCCCTTGTCGCCCTCGCTGCTGTCGACGTCCTGGGTGCCGGTGAGGAAGTTCCGGTAGGCGCGGTCCGTCTTCTGGCGGACGCTCTTGACGGTGAAGTCGGTGTCGCTCGCGCCGTGCGCGAGCGGTCCTGCCGACTGGTCGCGCTCCTCCTGGAGCGCGGCGGCCAGCCGGGTGGCGTCCTCCGTCAGATCCGTCAGCAGCTTCATGTTGTCGAGCTGCTGGATGTCGTCCAACGACGAGTTGATGCGCAGCGCGCCCAGCGAGGTCGCCGTGATGACGGGGAGGGCGAGGAGCGAGACCAGACGGGTCGAGATGCGCCAGTTGCGCAGGGCTATTCGAGGGCCGGGACCAGGGGGTGTCTTGGAGCCCTTCGCCTTCGACTCGTCCGTGGGCAGGCCGCCGCCGGGCGCGCCCGTGCGGGCGGCCCCGGGGCCGCCGTCGCCGGACTGCACCGATGCGGGGTTCTGGGCGTGCTGGGCCGAGGAGCCGCGGTCACTTCCGCCGCGCTCCGGCTCCGCCGCAGCGCTGCCATCCCTCTTGAAACGTCCCTGCACTAGCGTCGCAACCTCTGGACCAGGCGTCCCGCCGCGTGGACGGCAGGACGGTGTCGGCGTCTCGGGGCGTCAAGCACCCCATGGTGGTCGTGAGACCGGCGCTGCTCCCCCTTCCCGCCGCCCTCGGCGCTGCGTTGCGCCCCTGTGCGCCGGTTCGATCCCGCGGCGGTCCCGGGAATTCCAGCACAGTGCAGGATCTCCAACAAGGCCCGTGGTCCGGGCCTGGCCGCCCGTGACAGGACGTGAGGGGCACGTCACCAGACGTAGAAACTCAAGCCGCCCAAATCGGACTTTCCTGTACGAGACGTGAGGCCGGAGTCGGTGTCCCAGTCTTCATGATCAGGAGCGGAATGCGGGCTTCAGGGGGGCAATGTCCGTTTTCAACGGCCCCATCGGCAGCCGGAATTGACCTATTTATCCATGCCCTCGTGAGCAAACTCACATGAAGATCATGGCCTCTTCTCGACATTGCGCGGGAATTGCATGTTTAGCCTGACGCTTTACAGGGATGGGGAATCCGACAACTGGCGCCCACTCGGCGGCGCCCCGATCGACAGGGCCACAGCAGCAGATGAAGTCCACGATGATGTTCCGCAACATAGCCAACCCGCGCCGCACCACCCTCGCGCACCTCGAGGACGCCGCAGCCCTGCAGACGGCTCCCGAGCAGCCGGAGCACTCCGTGGACCTCCCCACCCAGACGGCCAACCCCAAGCGCACCACGCTCATGGACGCGCCCGCGGCGCCCGCAGCGCCGTAAGACCCTGCCGAGGGCCGTCACGCTCGTCCGCGCACCGGTGGACGAGCCGTACACCGGCGAAAGAAGCGGCGGAAAAGGGGCAGAGGGGCGAAGCCCCATAGACTGGCCGGACCAGACCACCCCGCAGCTGCAAAGGGCACCGCTCACGTGCGTATCGCCAGGTTCTCCATCGACGGCAACGTCGCCTTCGGCGCGGTCGAGGGCGACAAGCCGGACGAGCTAGTCGTCGACATCATCAAGGGCAGCCCGTACGCCGACTTCGAGCTGAGCGGCGTCAAGGTCCCGCTGAGCAAGGTCCGGCTCCTCGCCCCGGTCATCGGCCACAAGATCGTGGCCTTCGGGCGGAACTACGCGGCCCACGCCAAGGAGCTGGGCCACGAGGTGCCCGACGCCCCCTTCGCCTTCTTCAAGCCCGCGACCTCGATGATCGGCTCCGGCGACGCGATCCAGTACCCGTCGTTCTCCGAGGAGCTGCACCACGAGGCGGAGCTGGCCGTGGTCATCGGCCGCATGTGCCGCGAGGTCCCGCGCGAGCGCGTCAAGGACGTCGTCTTCGGCTACACCTGCGCCAACGACGTCACCGCCCGCGACGTGCAGAAGCGCGAGAAGCAGTGGGCCCGGGCCAAGGGCTTCGACACGTCCTGCCCGCTCGGCCCGTGGGTGGAGACGGACCTCGACCCGAGCGACCTGACGATCCAGTGCACGGTCAACGGCCAGCAGCGCCAGCTCGGCCGCACCTCCGAGATGGTGCACTCCATCGAGGACCTGGTCGTCAACATCTCCGAGGCCATGACGCTGCTGCCCGGCGACGTCATCCTCACCGGCACCCCCGAGGGGGTTGGCCCCCTCAACGTCGGCGACGAGGTCGCCGTCACCATCGAAGGCATCGGCACTCTCACCAACAAGGTGATCAAGCGTGGCTAACGCGACGAACGTACGCGTACGTTTCTGTCCCTCCCCGACCGGCAACCCGCACGTGGGCCTGGTCCGCACCGCCCTGTTCAACTGGGCGTTCGCCCGGCACAACGAGGGCACCCTGGTCTTCCGCATCGAGGACACGGACGCCGCCCGCGACTCCGAGGAGTCGTACGAGCAGCTCCTGGACTCCATGCGCTGGCTGGGCTTCGACTGGGACGAGGGGCCCGAGGTCGGCGGCCCGCACGCGCCGTACCGCCAGTCGCAGCGCATGGACATCTACCGGGACGTCGCCGAGAAGCTCGTCGCCTCCGGCCACGCCTACCCGTGCTACTGCACCACCGAGGAGCTGGACGCCCGCCGCGAGGCCGCCCGCGCCGCCGGCAAGCCGTCCGGCTACGACGGCCAGTGCCGCGACCTCACCGCCGAGCAGAAACAGGCGTACGAGGCCGAGGGCCGCAGCCACATCATCCGCTTCCGGATGCCGGACGAGGCCACCACCTTCACCGACCTGGTCCGCGGCGAGATCACCGTCCAGGCGGAGAACGTCACCGACTACGGCATCGTCCGCGCCAACGGCGCCCCGCTGTACACGCTGGTCAACCCGGTCGACGACGCCCTGATGGAGATCACCCACGTCCTGCGCGGCGAGGACCTGCTCTCCTCCACCCCGCGCCAGATCGCGCTCTACAAGGCGCTGATCGAGCTGGGCGTCGCGAAGACCATCCCGCAGTTCGGCCACCTGCCGTACGTCATGGGCGAGGGCAACAAGAAGCTCTCCAAGCGCGACCCGCAGGCGAGCCTGAACCTCTACCGCGAGCGCGGCTTCCTGCCTGAGGGCCTGCTCAACTACCTCTCCCTGCTCGGCTGGTCCTTCTCCGCCGACCAGGACGTCTTCACGATCGACGAGATGGTCGCGAAGTTCGACCTCGCCGACGTGAACTCCAACCCGGCCCGCTTCGACCTGAAGAAGGCCGAGGCCATCAACGCTGACCACATCCGCATGCTGGACGTGAAGGCGTTCGCCGCGGCCTGCGAGCCGTGGCTGCGCGCCCCGCACGCCCCCTGGGCCCCGGAGGACTTCGACGCGGCGGTCTGGGAGGCGATCGCGCCCCACGCGCAGACCCGCCTCAAGGTCCTGTCCGAGATCACGGACAACGTGGACTTCCTGTTCCTGCCGGAGCCGGTCTTCGACGAGGCCTCCTGGACCAAGGCCATGAAGGAGGGCTCCGACGCCCTCCTGACCACCGCCCGCGCCAAGCTGGAGGCGGCCGACTGGTCGTCCCCGGAGGCCCTCAAGGAGGCCGTCCTGGCCGCGGGCGAGGAGCACGGCCTCAAGCTCGGCAAGGCCCAGGCCCCCGTCCGCGTCGCCGTCACGGGCCGCACGGTCGGCCTGCCCCTCTTCGAGTCCCTGGAGATCCTCGGCAAGGACCGCGCCCTGCGGCGCATCGACGCGGCGCTCGCGAAGCTGACCGCGTAACACCGCGCGCACGGCCCCTGCGAAAGGGCCCGGAAGCCCTCACGGCTCCCGGGCCCTTTCGCGTACGTTCGGACCATGCCGGTCAACGCCGTCGTCTGGGACGTCGACGACACCCTCTTCGACTACGCCACCGCCGATCTCACGGGCATGCGGGCCCACCTCGCCGCCGAGGGCCTCCTCGCCCGCTACGACAGCGCCGACCGCGCCCTGGCCCTGTGGAAGGAGACCACGGCCCGGCACTGGGCCCGCTTCGGCGCGGGCCAGGTGGACTTCTCCGCGCAGCGCAGGGACCGCGTGCGCGACTTCCTCGGCGCCGCCCTCGACGACGCGGAGGCCGACGCCTGGTTCGGCCGCTACCTGGGGCACTACGAGGCCGCCTGGGCCCTCTTCCCGGACACCGTGCCCGCCCTGGACGAGCTGGCCGGGGACTACCGCCACGCGGTCCTGTCGAACTCGGCTCTCTCCGTGCAGGAGTACAAGCTCAGGGCCCTCGGCGTGCGCGACCGCTTCGAGACGGTCCTGTGCGCCGCCGACCTCGGTGTCGCCAAGCCCGCCCCCGAGGCCTTCCAGGCGGTGTGCGAGGCCCTCGGCCTGGCACCCGGGGAGATCGCGTACGTCGGCGACGAACCGGAGATCGACGCCCGCGGCGCCCGCGACGCGGGCCTGGTCGGCATCTGGCTCGACCGCAACGGCACCCGGGGGGACGGCCCGTCGGGAGTCCACCGGATCACGAGCCTCGCGGAGCTGCCCGCGCTGCTGCGCTCGGATACCCGTTTTGGAGCGCCGTCCACCTTCGGGTAATGTTCTTCCTGCGCCGCCCGAGAGGGCCGAAAGGCCCGGCAGGAAAGCGCAACCGGAACAGAACCCCTCCCGGGGGTTGCGTTCCAGTGGCCTATGGTGTAATTGGCAGCACGACTGATTCTGGTTCAGTTAGTCTTGGTTCGAGTCCAGGTAGGCCAGCTCGCAGAGCTCATCTGCAAAGCCCCCGTTGTGTAGCGGCCTAGCACGCTGCCCTCTCAAGGCAGTAGCGCCGGTTCGAATCCGGTCGGGGGTACAGATCCTTCCCGCGAGGACGGCATGGGTAGCTCCCACCGACCTTGATGCAGGATCGCTAGGGCCCCCGTTGTGTAGCGGCCTAGCACGCCGCCCTCTCAAGGCGGTAGCGCCGGTTCGAATCCGGTCGGGGGTACAAACTGGTCTAAACCATCATTGGTCTATGGTGTAATTGGCAGCACGACTGATTCTGGTTCAGTTAGTCTAGGTTCGAGTCCTGGTAGACCAGCTCGGATCTGCGGCGATGCAAAACGCCTGCAAGATCCTCGCCCCCGTTGTGTAGCGGCCTAGCACGCCGCCCTCTCAAGGCGGTAGCGCCGGTTCGAATCCGGTCGGGGGTACAGAGACCGCAGGGCCTCCACCACGGTGGAGGCCCTTCGGCGTTCCCGGATCACGGAGCCCGCTCGCGCCCGCCCCGCCTGCTCGACGCCGTACCACCACGCGCGTCAACTGCGCGTGCCCGCCCGCGGGTCGGGGCCCGGGCGCGTCGCGGACGTGGAAGAGGGCTCGCCGCGGCGTTGAGGCGAGCCCTCCTCGGGAGGTCGTACGACGGCCGCGCGCGGCTCAGCCGGTGCGGCGCAGGGCCTCGGAGAGGCGGCCGGCCGCGTCTATGACGGCCTGGGCGTGCATGCGGCCCGGGTGGCGGGTCAGGCGCTCGATCGGCCCCGACACGGAGACCGCGGCCACCACGCGGTTCGACGGGCCCCGCACCGGCGCGGACACCGAGGCGACGCCCGGCTCCCGCTCGCCGATCGACTGGGCCCAGCCCCTGCGGCGCACCCCGGACAGGGCCGTCGCCGTGAACCGTGCGCCCTGAAGGCCCCGGTGCAGCCGCTCCGGCTCCTCCCAGGCCATCAGGATCTGCGCGGACGAGCCCGCCTTCATGGTGAGCGTCGAGCCGACCGGGACGGTGTCCCTGAGGCCCGAGAGGCGCTCCGCGGCCGCCACGCAGATGCGCATGTCGCCCTGGCGGCGATAGAGCTGGGCGCTCTCGCCCGTGACGTCGCGCAGATGCGTGAGCACCGGGCCCGCCGTGGCAAGGAGGCGGTCCTCGCCCGCCGCCGCGGCCAGCTCGGCCAGGCGCGGGCCGAGGATGAACCTGCCCTGCATGTCCCGCGCCACCATCCGGTGGTGCTCCAAGGCCACGGCGAGACGGTGCGCCGTGGGTCGTGCGAGCCCGGTGGCCGCGACCAGTCCCGCGAGGGTGGCCGGACCGGACTCCAGGGCGCTCAGGACAAGGGCCGCCTTGTCCAGAACGCCTACGCCGCTAGAGTTGTCCATGCAACGATACTCGCGTCTCACTCTGTGAAACGCAAGTTCAAAATTCCCGGGAACCCGCCACCCTTGAGAAGCGATCCGCGGACCAACGGATACGCGATCGACGTCGGCATGCGTGTTGTGGGGGCCGGCGTCGGCGAACTCATTCTCTAGTTGGGCCGGCGCACGAGGTCGGTCGGAGGGAAAGCGATGGGTAGGACACTCGCGGAGAAGGTCTGGGACGACCACGTCGTCCGGCGCGCCGAAGGCGAGCCCGACCTCCTCTTCATCGATCTGCACCTGCTGCACGAGGTGACCAGCCCGCAGGCCTTCGACGGCCTGCGGCAGGCGGGCCGCAAGGTGCGGCGGCTCGACCTCACCATCGCGACCGAGGACCACAACACCCCCACCCTCGACATCGACAAGCCCATCGCCGACCCGGTCTCGCGCGCCCAGCTGGAGACCCTGCGCAAGAACTGCGCCGAGTTCGGCGTGCGCCTGCACCCGCTGGGCGACGTCGAGCAGGGCGTCGTCCACGTGGTGGGACCGCAGCTGGGCCTGACCCAGCCGGGCACGACGGTGGTCTGCGGCGACTCCCACACCTCCACCCACGGCGCGTTCGGCGCGCTCGCGTTCGGCATCGGCACCTCCCAGGTCGAGCACGTGCTCGCCACCCAGACCCTGCCGATGGCGCGTCCCAAGACCATGGCCATCACCGTCGACGGCGAACTGCCCGACGGCGTCACGGCCAAGGACCTCATCCTCGCCATCATCGCGAAGATCGGCACCGGCGGCGGCCAGGGCTACGTCATCGAGTACCGCGGCCCGGCCATCGAGAAGCTGTCGATGGAAGCCCGCATGACCATCTGCAACATGTCCATCGAGGCGGGCGCCCGCGCCGGCATGATCGCCCCGGACGAGACGACCTTCGCCTACATCCAGGGCCGCGCCCACGCCCCGCGGGGCGAGGACTGGGACGCCGCCGTGGCGTACTGGAAGACGCTGCGCACCGACGACGACGCCGTCTTCGACGCCGAGGTCTACATCGACGCCGCGTCCCTGTCGCCGTTCGTCACCTGGGGCACCAACCCCGGCCAGGGCCTGCCCCTGTCCGCGAGCGTCCCCGACCCGGCTTCGTACGAGGACGCTTCGGAGCGCCTCGCCGCCGAAAAGGCCCTGGAGTACATGGGGTTGAGCGCGGGCCAGCGGCTGCGTGACATCGAGGTCGACACCGTCTTCGTAGGCTCCTGCACCAACGGCCGCATCGAGGACCTGCGCTCGGCGGCCGCCGTGATCGAGGGCCGCAAAGTCGCCGACGGCGTACGGATGCTGGTCGTGCCCGGCTCGGTGCGGGTCGCGCTCCAGGCCGTCGAGGAGGGTCTGGACAAGGTGTTCACCGCGGCGGGCGCCGAATGGCGGCACGCGGGCTGCTCGATGTGCCTCGGCATGAACCCCGACCAACTCGCGCCCGGCGAGCGCTCCGCCTCCACCTCCAACCGCAACTTCGAGGGCAGGCAGGGCAAGGGCGGCCGCACCCACCTGGTGTCGCCCGAGGTGGCCGCCGCCACCGCGGTGACCGGCACGCTGGCCTCGCCCGCCGACCTCACCGACACCCCCGCGACCGCCGGAGTCTGATCAGCCATGGAAGCCTTCACCACGCACACCGGCCGGGCCGTCCCGCTGCGCCGCAGCAATGTGGACACCGACCAGATCATCCCCGCCCACTGGCTGAAGAAGGTCACCCGCGACGGCTTCGAGGACGGACTCTTCGAGGCCTGGCGCAAGAGTGACGACTTCGTCCTCAACCGGCCGGAGCGCCGGGGCGCCACCGTCCTGGTCGCGGGCCCCGACTTCGGCACCGGCTCCTCGCGCGAGCACGCCGTCTGGGCGCTCCAGAACTACGGCTTCAAGACCGTCATCTCCTCCCGCTTCGCCGACATCTTCCGGGGCAACTCGCTCAAGAACGGGCTGCTCACGGTGGTCCTGGAGCAGGAGACCGTGGACGCCCTGTGGGCCCTGACGGAGGCGGATCCGCAGGCCGAGATCACCGTTGACCTGCGGGATCGCCAAGTCCGCGCCCAGGGAGTCACGGCGGACTTCGAGCTGGACGAGAACGCCCGCTGGCGGCTGCTCAACGGCCTGGACGACATCAGCATCACGCTCCAGAACGAGCCGGACATCGCCGCCTACGAGGCCCTGCGCCCCGCCCACAAGCCGAGCACCGCACGGGCCTGACGCCCTCACACGGGCGGCCGAGCCGGCCGCGACCCACCGATGTACCCCCAATCGTGGACGGTTGGGGGTACATCCGTGTCCGGCCCTTTTCCGGCCCCCTTCGGCCCCCGCTGACCTGAACGGGTGGTCCCAACTGCCTTGAACCGAAGGGAAGAAGAGGCTGGAAATCCCCTTGCACACTGTGGGTGCGGGTATCCTCAGGAAGGCGCCGAGCGGGGGTAGTTACCCCCTGCGGAGGCGACAACTCGCCCCAGATGGCACAATCGGTGCATGGGACGCGACGACCAACTCCAGCTCTACGGACTCGTCGCGGACCGGCTGAAGGAAGCGCACTCCCGAGTGCGCGCACTGCAAGTCCCGGAGGGCGTACGGATGGCGCTGACCCGGAAGCTGCTGGTCATTACGGCCGCGGCCAAACACGATCTCGCCGATGCGGCAAGGCGTCTGGAGCGATTGATGGCGTACCTCGACGAGGGCGACGAGGGCCGAATCCCCGGGGACGACTGAGCGTCCGGCCTCAACGGGCCTTCGAGGAACTCCTCGAGAGTCCAGAACGTTGCGGCACAAGGGTGATTAGCCCGTTTCGTGTTTGATTTGCGGTATATATCTGCCTAACGTGCGAAAAAGCCTGGCGCATTCGCTCAGGCAATGTCTCCGAAGGGGAAGACGTGAACAAGGCGCAGCTCGTAGAAGCGATTGCCGACAAGGTCGGCGGCCGGCAGCAGGCCGCCGACGCCGTGGACGCGGTTCTGGACGCCATCGTCCGTGCCGTGGTCGGCGGCGACCGGGTTTCGGTCACCGGCTTCGGCTCGTTCGAGAAGGTCGACCGCCCGGCCCGGTACGCCCGCAACCCGCAGACCGGTGAGCGCGTGCGGGTCAAGAAGACCTCGGTGCCGCGCTTCCGCGCGGGTCAGGGCTTCAAGGACCTGGTGAGCGGCTCGAAGAAGCTCCCGAAGAACGACGTCGCGGTCAAGAAGGCGCCGAAGGGTAGCCTCTCGGGTGGCACTTCCTCCCGTTCGACGGTCAAGAAGGCCGCCGCCAAGAAGGCCACCACGGCCAAGAAGGCGACCCCGGCGAAGAAGACCACCACGGCCAAGAAGGCCACGGCGGCGGCGAAGAAGACCACCACCGCCAAGAAGGCCACGGCGACCAAGAAGGCCACCACGGCCAAGAAGGCCGCCACCGCCAAGAAGGCCACGCCGGCGAAGAAGGCCACCACGGCCAAGAAGGCGGCCCCGGCCAAGAAGGCCACCACGGCCAAGAAGGCCGCGGCGAAGAAGGCCCCCGCCAAGAAGGCCACGGCCAAGAAGGCGCCCGCCAAGAAGTCCACGGCGCGCAAGACCACCGCCAAGAAGACCACCGCCCGCAAGCGCTGAGGGCACGGGGTACTCACGCACCGGGCCGGGCTCCCGCAGGGGAGCCCGGCCCGCGGCGTGCCCACGGCGTGCGCGCGGCGGGGAAACGTATACGAATCGCCGCGCCGGGCCGCGGCTCAGAACGTCTGGAGCGTGACCAGCGTGATCCGGCGGGCCTCGCCCTCGCCGCTCACCTCGATCCGCACCCGCTGCCCCGGGCGCAGCAGGCGCAGGCCGCCCGCGTCGAACGCCGGGGCGTCGAACGGCACCGGAGTGCCGTCGTCGAGCAGCACGCTGCCGGTGCGGGTGTCGGAGTCGTACGTGTACGCGGTCGCCTGCATGAGCAGAAGCGTACTCAGTCCGGGATGAGCAGCCCGGCCGCGGCCGCGGCCGTGTGCGGGCCCACGCCGAGGGCGAGAGCGGCCCGCAGGTCGCCGCCGGTGTCCACGTCCTGGCGTACGGAGTCCACATCGGCGAGCACCAGTTCCACGGCCCCGGAGCCCGTGTGCCGGGCCCGGGAATCCGGGCCGAAAAAGGGGCGCAATTCCGTGCCGGGGGATCCGGACAGGAGCGTGGTGCCGATTCCCGCGGCATCGGGCAGAAACGCGCGGGGAAATGCGGCGGCGCGGTCGAGTACGCGGGTCAATTCGGTGGGGCACAGGGCGGGCAGATCGGCGTTCAGGGCCGCGACGGGCGCCCCGGGCCGGGCCGCGCGCACCACCGCCGCACCGTGATCGAGGGCGGCGTTGAGGCCCTTTCCCGGGGTGTCGGGGGCGACGCGGGCGCCCAGTGCGGCCAGTTCACGGCCCGCCCGGACGTCATCAGTGACGACCACCACATCCCTTACCGCGGCGCTGGCGAGCGCGGCCGTCACCGTGTCCTTGGCGAAGGCCAGGGCGAGCGCCGGCCGCAGCCCCTCGCCCGCGGCGGGAGTGAGCCTGCTCTTGGCCCGCGCCAGGGGTTTGAGCGGTATCACCAGGGTCCAGTGCACGGGCGCTCCGTCCTTCGCGTCGGGCCCATTGTGGCCTGCCAGGAGCGCGGCGCCAGCGGCCGGGGTCCACGAAATGGCCGGTCAGCGCGGTGCCGCGGCCGTGTGGAGGCGGTGGCCGCGGACGGGTGGGCGTACGGTGTTCTCGACAGGACGGCAGCCTGGGGCGACACTTGTGCGGCCGACCAGGCTCATGGAGGAAGGTGTCCGAGTGTCCCGCCGCAGAATCGGCTTCTGGTACCGCCTGGCGGCCGTGATCTGTAAACCGCCGCTGCTGGTTCTGTTCAAGCGGGACTGGCGGGGAATGCAGAACATCCCGGCCGACGGCGGTTTTATCACCGCCGTGAACCACAATTCGCATCTGGACCCGTTGGTCTACGCCCACTTTCAGTACAACACCGGACGGGTTCCGCGTTTCCTCGCCAAGCACGGCCTCTTCAAGAAGGGGTTCGTCGGGGCGGTCATGCGCGGCACGGGTCAGATCCCGGTCTACCGCGAGACCACGAACGCGCTCAGCGCGTTCCGGGCCGCGATCGACGCCGTCGAGCGCGGCGAATGCGTCGCCTTCTACCCCGAGGGCACCCTCACCCGCGACCCCGACCTGTGGCCCATGACGGGCAAGACGGGTGTGGCGCGCGTGGCCCTCCAGACGCAGCGCCCGGTCATCCCGGTCGCCCAGTGGGGCGCCAACCACGTCCTGCCGCCGTACGCGAAGAAGCCGCGGCTCCTGCCGCGCAAGACGCACCACGTCCTCGTCGGCGAGCCGGTGGACCTGGAGCGCTTCTACGGCAAGGAGATGACCCCCGACCTCCTGAAGGACGCCACGGAGGCCATCATGGCGGACATCACCGCGCTCCTGGAGGAACTGCGCGGCGAGAAGGCCCCGCAGAAGCGTTACGACCCGCGCGAGGCACGGATCGCGCAGCGCCGCAAGGCCCAGGGGGCCGGCACCGGCCAGGGCGCCAGCGGCCTTACGGGGCAGGGCAGTTCACAGCAGGGCAGCGCGGAGGAGAGCAAGTGACCCGATCCCTGAAGGCCGCCGTCTTCGGCACCGGCTCGTGGGGGACGGCCTTCGGCATGGTCCTCGCCGACGCGGGCTGCGACGTCACGCTGTGGGGCCGCCGCGCCGCTCTCGCCGACGCGGTCAACTCCACCCGTACGAACCCCGACTACCTCCCCGGCGTCGAACTGCCGCGGAACCTGCGCGCCACCACCGACCCCGCCGAGGCCGCCGACGGCGCCGACTTCACCGTGCTCGCCGTGCCCTCGCAGACGCTGCGCGCCAACCTCGGTGCCTGGACGCCGCTGCTCGCGCCCGACACCGTCCTCGTCTCCCTGATGAAGGGCGTCGAACTCGGCTCCGCCATGCGGATGAGCGAGGTCATCGAGGACGTCACCAAGGCCGCCGCCGAGCGCGTCGCGGTCGTCACCGGGCCGAACCTCGCCCGGGAGATCGCCGCCCGGCAGCCCGCCGCGTCCGTGGTCGCCTGCCGCGACGAAGCCGTGGCCCAGCGCCTCCAGGCCGCCTGCCACACCCCGTACTTCCGGCCGTACACGAACACCGACGTGGTCGGCTGCGAGCTGGGCGGCGCCGTGAAGAACGTCATCGGTCTCGCCGTGGGCATCGCCGACGGCATGGGCCTCGGCGACAACACCAAGGGCTCGCTCATCACGCGCGGGCTCGCCGAGACCACCCGGCTCGGCCTCGCGATGGGCGCGGACCCGCTGACCTTCTCCGGGCTCGCGGGCCTCGGCGACCTGGTGGCCACCTGCTCCTCGCCCCTGTCGCGCAACCACACCTTCGGCACCAACCTCGGCAAGGGCATGACCCTGGAGGAGACCATCGCGGTCACCAAGCAGACCGCGGAGGGCGTCAAGTCCTGCGAGTCCGTGCTCGCCCTGGCCCGCAGGCACGGCGTCGACATGCCCATCACCGAGACCGTCGTGGGCATCGTGCACGAGGGCACGCCGCCGATGGTCGCCCTCAAGGAGCTGATGGCGCGCAGCGCCAAGCCGGAGCGGAGCTGAGCCGTTAGGGCCGCCCGACCGGCCCGCGGGGCGCCGGTGACGCGCTGACGTCGCTGGGCAGCGGGTACGCTCAACGCGATATGAGCAGCGAGAACCTCCCCCAGAGCCCTCAGCGGAGCCCCGAGCCGGGCTCCGAGCCGACCCGGAAGCCGCGCGTCGCCGTCGTGTTCGGCGGGCGCAGCTCGGAGCACGGCATCTCCGTCGTCACCGCCGGTGCCGTACTGGGTGCCATCGACCGTGCCAAGTACGACGTGCTGCCCATCGGCATCACGACGGACGGCCGCTGGGCGCTGACCGCCGACGAGCCCGAGCGGATGGCCATCACCGACCGCAAGGTGCCGAACGTCACCGACCTCGCCGAGTCGGGGGAGGGCGGCGTCGTGCTGCCGCTGGACCCCAGCGACCGCGAGGTCGTCTACAGCGAGCCGGGCTCCGTGCCCAAGGCGCTCGGCGAGGTCGACGTCGTCTTCCCGATGCTGCACGGCCCCTACGGCGAGGACGGCACCCTCCAGGGCCTCCTCGAACTGTCGGGCGTGCCGTACGTGGGCGCGGGCGTGCTCGCCTCGGCCGTCGGCCAGGACAAGGAGTACATGAAGCGCGTCTTCACCTCCTTCGGCCTCCCCGTCGGCCCGTACCTGGTGATCCGGCCGCGCGCGTGGGAGAGCGACGAGAAGGCCGCCCGCGCGCAGATCGCGGAGTTCGCGGGCGAGCACGGCTGGCCGCTGTTCATCAAGCCCGCGCGCGCGGGGTCCTCGATCGGCATCACCAAGGTCGACTCCTTCGACGGCCTCGACGAGGCGATCGCGGAGGCCCAGCGCCACGACCCGAAGATCATCGTGGAGGCGCTGCTCCGCGGCCGCGAGATCGAGTGCGGCGTCCTGGAGTTCGAGGACGGCCCGCGCGCGAGCGTCCCCGCCGAGATCCCGCCGGTGCAGACGCACGACTACTACGACTTCGAGGCGAAGTACATCGACTCGACGCCCGGCATCGTGCCCGCCCCGCTGACGCCCGAGGAGACCGCCGAGGTCCAGCGGCTCGCGGTCGAGGCCTTCGAGGCCGCCTCCTGCGAGGGCCTGGTGCGCGCCGACTTCTTCCTCACCGATGACGGCCGGTTCGTGATCAACGAGATCAACACGATGCCCGGCTTCACGCCCATCTCCATGTATCCGCAGATGTGGCAGAAGAGCGGGGTCTCCTACGCGGAGCTGGTGGACCGGCTGATCCAAGCGGCCCTGCGGCGCTCCACGGGGCTGCGCTAGCGCGCGGCGTCGCGGGCGGTACGCCGCCTTCGCTACGCGATGCCTTCCGGGATCGCCTTCTTGACGGGGGCGGCGAAGTCCGTGAGCGGGCCCACGCCGCCCCCGGTCCGCTGCTCGGGGATGGTCACCTCGACGTAGGCCTTGCGCAGCGTCGTGGTGAAGCGGAACGAGCCGTCCGTCCGCTTCTCCAGCAGCCAGCCCACGCCGTTCACGGTCACGCCGTCGGCTTCGGGGTCGTTCATCTTCCCCGGTCGCGGCACGCCGCAGCGCAGTATGATCGCCGGGTCCCCCCACCCCGCGGTGAGCGGCGACGCGGGCTTCGGGTCACGCCGGTCCAGACCGTCCACCGCGCGCGGCAGCCGCTCGTCCAGGTTCCGGCACAGCTCGGTGACGCCGGTGCCCGGCGAGGGAACCGCGGCCGTCCCCCCGTCGTCCGTTGAGGAGCAGCCCGCGCATGCGATCAGCAGTGCGAGGGCGGTCGGCCCGGTCGGGGAGCAGAACCGGCGGGAAACGTTCACCGGCCAAGGGTAGACGGGGGCTACAAGTGCACGACGGGGCAGGTCAGGGTGCGGGTGATGCCGTCCACTTGCTGGACTTTGGCGACCACCATGCGGCCGAGTTCGTCCACCGTGTCCGCTTGGGCGCGCACGATGACATCGTAGGGACCGGTCACGTCCTCGGCCTGGATCACTCCCGGGATCTTGCCGATCAGCTCGGCGACGGTCGACGCCTTGCCGACCTCGGTCTGGATCAGGATGTACGCCTGTACCACGGAACCTCCAGGGCGGCCACGAGGATCATGTGGGGAGAAGGGACGCCACGGTACCGCGTCGCCGCTCGTCACGGGGAGACCCGGGGGAGCCGCGCCGCGCACATCACGGCGGACGGACAACAGAGGTTGACGGTCACGTCGACCGTACCGACGACAGGGACGGCTCGCGACCGCAAGCGGACCGCGGCAGAAGGAGCAGCACGCGCATGAAGGGCACTGTCGGCGAGTTGGGGGAGTTCGGGCTCATCAAGGAGCTCACCTCGCGGCTCACCTCCACTCCGGCCGTACGCCTCGGCCCCGGCGACGACGCCGCGGTCGTGGCCGCCCCGGACCGCAGGGTCGTGGCGAGCACCGACATCCTCCTGGAAGGCCGGCACTTCCGCCGCGACTGGTCCACGGCGTACGACGTGGGCCGCAAGGCCGCGGCCCAGAACCTCGCCGACATCGCCGCCATGGGTGCCGTGCCCACCGCGATCCTGCTCGGCCTCGTCGTCCCCGCCGAACTCCCCGCGAGCTGGCCCACCGAGCTGATGGACGGGCTGCGCGACGAGTGCCAGGTGGCGGGCGCCGCCGTCGTCGGAGGCGACGTCGTGCGTGGCGACACCATCACCGTCTCGATCACCGCGCTCGGCGACCTGCGCAACCACGAACCCGTCACGCGCGCGGGCGCGCAGCCCGGCGACGCCGTGGCCGTCACGGGCTGGCTCGGCTGGTCCGCCGCGGGCCACGCGGTGCTCTCCCGGGGCTTCCGCTCGCCGCGCGCCTTCGTGGAGGCCCACCGCAGGCCCGAGCCGCCGTACCACGCGGGTCCCGCGGCCGCCGGGCTCGGCGCCACCGCCATGACGGACGTCAGCGACGGCCTGATCGCCGACCTCGGCCACATCGCGGAGGCCAGCAAGGTGCGCATCGACGTCCGCTCCGGCGACGTGGACGTGCCCTCGCAGATGAACGACATCGCCCAGGCGGTCGGCGTCGACCCGCTCCAGTGGGTGCTCAACGGCGGCGAGGACCACGCGATCGTCGCCACGTTCCCCGCCGACGTGAAGCTGCCCGCGCGCTGGAAGGTCATCGGCGAGGTCCTCAACCCCTCGGCGATGCCGCAGGTGACCGTGGACGGCGCGCCGTGGACCAGCAAGGGCTGGGACCACTTCGGGGACAACGGGGGCCACGACTGATGGCGCCGGGCACCGCGCCGCCCCGGGTGCTGACCGTCGCGGGCTCCGACTCCGGGGGCGGGGCCGGGATCCAGGCCGACCTGAAGACCATGCTCGCGCTCGGCACCCACGGCATGAGCGTGCTCACCGCCGTGACCGCGCAGAACTCCCTGGGCGTGCAGGGCGCCTGGGAGCTGCCGGTGGAGGCGGTGCGCGCCCAGTACCGCAGCGTCGTCGACGACATCGGCGTGCAGGCCGTGAAGACCGGCATGCTGGCATCGGCCGAACTGGTCGAGGCGGTCGCGGAGTTGCTCGCCGGCACCGACGCCCCGGCCGTCGTCGACCCCGTCGGCGTCTCCAAGCACGGCGACGCGCTGCTCGCCGCCTCCGCCCTCGACTCGGTGCGCACGAAGCTGCTCCCCGTCGCCACGGTCGCCACGCCGAACCTGGACGAGGTCGCGCAACTCACCGGCCTGCGCGTCGAATCGGAGGACGGGATGCGGCGCGCGGCCGAGGCCCTCCTCGCGTACGGGCCCCGCTGGGTGGTCGTCAAGGGCGGCCATCTGCCCGGCGGCCAGGAGGCCGTGGACCTGCTCACGGACGGCACCGACGAGCACTGGCTGCGCTCCGCGCGGCACGACAACCGCCACACGCACGGCACCGGCTGCACCCTGGCCAGCGCGATCGCGGCCCAGCTCGCGCGGGGGCGGTCCGTGCCCGAGGCCGCGCGGACCGCCAAGGAGTACGTCACCGGGGCGATCGCCGCCGGTTTCGCGCTCGGCGGCGGGATCGGCCCGGTCGATCACGGCTGGCGTTTTCGGGACGGCACGGCTGCCGTGGAGGACCGCGACTCGTCGTGAGCGGGGTCTCCTATGCCGATGGGGTGCTCCTTCGGCCGCCGTACAGGCCGCCGGGCAGCCGCTCCCGTGGCCGCTGCGCGGAGACGCGGAGAGTGCTGGCGTACGTACGCACAGTACGGGCGTGATCGCGCGAAAAAGCCGGTCCCCGAGGGGACCGGCTTTTCAGTAACCGGCCAGGTGGCCGCGCAGAACTAGCGTCAGCGCGAGACCTTGCCGGCCTTGATGCACGAGGTGCAGGCATTGAGCCGCTTCGGCGTCCCGCCGACCACGGCACGCACGCGCTGGATGTTCGGGTTCCAGCGACGGGGCGTACGGCGGTGCGAGTGCGAGATGTTGTTGCCGAAGCCCGGCCCCTTGCCGCAGACGTCGCAGTTGGCAGCCACGGGTCACTCCAAAGACTTCAGATGCACTTACGGTTAATCCCGGCATGCCGGGATCAGAGCGAATGATCTGGGTGGCGGTGCCAGGGGAATGTCCCGATGGGTATCGGGCAACCGGAGCAGCATACAACGACTGCTTCGGTACAACGAAACTACCATGTCTCGCCCGGGGCCCGCCCCGCGCTCCCCTCCCGCACCAGGTCTACGCTGCGTCTCATCCCGCCGTCACGGCCGTTCCGGACGCTCTCTTGGAGGCCACAGTTGCCGCAGAACCTCGACGCGGTCGCGATCCGCGCCTGGAGCGCACTGGCTCTGGACGCGCTGGGGCAGGCCCGCGAGGAGATCGACGCGATCAACGTCTATCCGGTCGCGGACGGTGACACCGGAACCAACCTCTACTTGACGATGGAGTCGGCGACCCAGGCGGTCGACGCCGTCTTCTCGGGCCTGGAGCCCGCCGTGCCCACGCGGACCGAGGCCGTCCGCGCGCTGGCGCACGGGGCGCTGATCGGGGCCCGCGGCAACTCGGGCACGATCCTCGCGCAGCTGCTGCGGGGCATGGCACAGGTGCTGGCCGACCACGAGGGCGCGCCCGGCCCTGTGGGTGACGTACCTCACGTGGACGGCGAGTGCCTGGCGCGGGCGCTGCGGCGGGCGGCCGGGTCGGCGTACCAGGCGGTCGCCCATCCCGTGGAGGGGACGGTCCTGACGGTCGCCAAGGCGGCGGCGGAGGCGGCCGAGGCGGCCCAGGGTGACTGCGGCACGGTGGCGCGCGCGGCCTACGACGGCGCCCGCGCGGCCCTGGCCGCGACACCGGGCCAGCTCGCGGTGCTCGGCCGCGCGGGGGTCGTGGACGCGGGGGGCCGCGGCCTCGTGGCGGTGCTCGGGGCGCTCGTCGGGGCGCTCTCGGGGGAGCGCGTCGGGGCCCGGAACGCCACGGCTCCCTGGCACACGGGAGCCTCTTGGAACGGCCGGCCGCGGGCGGACGCCGCGGACGGCGGGACCGCGGCCCTGGACTGCGCGACTCCGGCCACCGAGTGCGCCGACGGCGCCGGCCCGGCCTTCGAGGTGATCTACCTCCTGGAGGCCGACGACGACGCCGTCGCCCGGCTCCGGACGAGGCTCGACGCGCTCGGCGACTCCCTCGTCGTCGTCGGCGGCGACGGACTGTGGAACGTCCACGTGCACGTGGACGACGCGGGCGCGGCCGTCGAGGCGGGGGTCGAGGCGGGGCGGCCGTACCGCATCCGCATCACGCACTTCGGCGTCGGCGACGTCCACGCCCTCCGCGCCGCGCAGCCGCCGCGCGAGCGCGCGCAGCGCGGCATCGTGGCCGTCGTACGGGGTGAGGGCCTGGGAGAGCTGTACGCCGAGGCGGGGGCGACCACCGTGCACGCGCGCGTGGGGGAGCCGCCCGCGAGCGGCGAACTGGTCGAGGCGGTCAGGCGCGCCCACGCGCGCGAGGTGGTGCTGATGCCGAACGACGCCGAACTCCGGCACACCGCGGCGGCGGCCGCCGAACAGGCCCGCTCCGAAGGCGTGCGCGTCGCCCTCATCCCCACCCGCTCCCCGGTGCAGGGCATCGCCGCGCTCGCCGTGCACGAGCCGGACCGGCGCTTCGACGAGGACGTCGTCGCGATGACGGCCGCGGCCGGCGCGACCCGGTACGCCGAACTCGCCGTCGCGGAGCGGCAGTCGTGGACGACCGCGGGCATCTGCCAGGCCGGGGACGTCCTCGGCCTCATCGACGGCGACGTGGCGGTCATCGGGGCGGAGGTCTCGGCGACGGCCGAGGTCGTGCTGGACCGGATGCTGGCGGCGGGGGGCGAGATGGTCACGCTCGTGCTGGGGGAGGAGGTGGCGGACGGGGTGGCCGAGCGCCTCCAGAAGCGCGTACGCGACGGCCGCCTGGCCGTGGACACGGTCCTCTACCGGGGCGGGCCCCAGTCCCCGCTCCTCCTCATCGGCGTGGAGTAGCCCCAGATCGGCGTGGAGCAACCCCAGCCCAGGCGTGGAGCAACCCCAGCCCCACCTCCGCGGACCTGCGGCCCGCCGGGCTGACATTCCGGGCCCGGCCCCGGAATGTCAGTGGCGTGGTGTGCAATGGATCTCGTGCACGCGCTCCAAGAACCGCTCAAGAACGCCCTCGGCCAAGCCACCGCCAAGGTCATGGCCGAGCACCTCGACCTGCACACGGTGGGCGACCTGCTGCACCACTACCCCCGGCGCTACGCCGAGCGGGGCGAGCTGACCCGCCTCTCCGACCTCCCGCTGGACGAGCACGTCACCGTCGTCGCCCAGGTGGCCACCGCCCGCGTACTGAAGTTCAACGGGGGGCGCGGCCAGCGCCTGGAGGTGACGATCACCGACGGCAGCGGCCAGCTCCAGCTGGTCTTCTTCGGCCGGGGCATCCACAAGCCGCACAAGGACCTGCTCCCCGGCACGCGCGCGATGTTCGCGGGCAAGGTCTCCGTCTTCAACCACAAGATGCAGCTGGCCCACCCGGCGTACGAGCTGCTGCGGGCCGACAGCGAGTCCGCCACCGAGGCGGTGGACTCCTGGGCGGGCGCCCTGATCCCGATCTACCCGGCCACCGCGAAGCTGGAGTCCTGGAAGATCGCCAAGTCGATCGACGCGGTGCTGCCCAGCGCCCGTGAGGCCCTGGATCCGCTGCCGGAGAGCCTGCGCGAGGGCCGCGGCCTCATCCCGCTCCCCGAAGCCCTCCTCAAGATCCACCGACCCCAGGCGAAGGCGGACATCGCGACGGCCCGCGACCGCCTGAAGTGGGACGAGGCGTTCGTCCTCCAGGTCGCCCTGGCCCGGCGCCGCTTCGCGGACTGCCAGCTGCCCGCGGTCGCCCGCAGACCCCGCCCGGACGGCCTCCTGGACGCCTTCGACGCCAAGCTGCCCTTCCAGCTCACGGACGGCCAGCGCCGCGTCTCCGGCGAGATCTTCGCCGACCTGGCGACGGAGCACCCCATGCACCGCCTCCTCCAGGGAGAGGTCGGTTCGGGCAAGGCGCAGCCGCTCGACGCACTGGTCCTGACACCTGACGGGTTCCGGCGGATGGGCGACATGGAGCCGGGAGACCCCGTCGTCGTGCCCACCGGGGACGTCGCTGTGGTCGACGGAGTGTTCCCTCAGGGCGAGCGTGATGTCTGGCGCCTGACGTTGTCGGACGGCAGTTCCGTCGAGTGCGACGACGAGCACCTCTGGATCGTCGGTACGAGCTGCGGGTGGCACCGCGGCCAAGCCCCCAAGGTCCTGACGACGAGAGAGATCCGGCTCGATCTCTTCAAGGCGAACGGATCGTCGAAGTGGTACCTCCCCGCTGCGACACCCGTGGACCTGGGAGGCGATGAGGGGATGCCCCTCGACCCCTACCTCTTCGGTCTCCTGCTGGGCGACGGGTCGTTCCGGCACAATCTCCGGCTGTCCACCGTCGATGCAGAGATCCATGACGCCGCGGTGGCCGCTGTGGCGCCGGAGTGCCGCTTGGTCCCCGTCGCAGGCTCCGCTTGCGACTACACCATCCAGCTCGCCCAGCGCGCCGGAGGCGTGCGCAACCCCGTCATCCAGGCACTGCGGGACATGGAGCTGTGGGGTAAGACATCCCACGGCAAGTTCATCCCCGACATGTTCAAGAACACGTCGGTCAAGAACCGACTGGCACTGCTGCAGGGCCTGCTGGACACGGACGGCACGGTTCAGCCGGACGGTTTGAGTATTTCGCTGTGCTCGGCTTCCCGGAGGCTCGCGGAAGACGTCGCCTGGCTCGTTCGCTCCCTGGGAGGCCGGGCACGGGTCCTGCCGAAGAAGGCCGCGTTCAACGTGTCGGTCGCCTTGCCCGCCGAGTACGCCCCCTTCCGGCTGACCCGCAAGGCGGAACGCGTCCGTGAGCGCCCGAAGTACAACACGTTCCGCCGCGGCATCCGCAGCGTGGACTTCGTCGGACGCAAGCCGGTCCAGTGCATCAGCGTCGCGCACCCGACGCGGGCTTACGTCACCGACAACTTCACGGTGACGCACAACACGATGGTGGCGCTGCGCGCCATGCTCGCCGTCGTGGACGCCGGCGGGCAGGCCGCGATGCTCGCGCCCACGGAGGTGCTCGCCCAGCAGCACCACCGTTCGGTCACCGAGATGATGGGGGAGCTGGCCGAGGGCGGCATGCTCGGGGGCTCCGAGCACGCCACCAAGGTCACGCTGCTCACCGGCTCCATGGGCGCGGCCGCGCGCCGGCAGGCGCTGCTCGACCTGGTCACGGGCGAGGCCGGGATCGTCATCGGGACGCACGCGCTGATCGAGGACAAGGTGCAGTTCCACGACCTCGGCCTCGTCGTGGTCGACGAGCAGCACCGCTTCGGCGTGGAGCAGCGCGACGCCCTGCGCGGCAAGGGCAAGCAGCCCCCGCACCTGCTGGTGATGACGGCCACGCCCATCCCGCGCACGGTCGCGATGACGGTCTTCGGCGACCTGGAGACCTCCGTGCTCGACCAGCTGCCCGCCGGGCGCTCGCCGATCTCCAGCCACGTCGTCCCGGCACGGGACAAGCCGCACTTCCTCGCCCGCGCCTGGGAGCGCGTCCGCGAGGAGGTGGAGAACGGCCACCAGGCGTACGTGGTCTGCCCCCGCATCGGCGACGACGAGGACGAGAAGGACGCGACCGCGAAGAAGGGCGGGAAGAAGGCCGCCGGAGAAGAGGCGGCGGAGGCCGAGAAGCGCCCCCCGCTCGCCGTCCTCGACGTGGCCGAGCACCTGGCCCAGGGCCCCCTCCAGGGCCTGCGGGTCGAGGTCCTGCACGGCCGCATGCAGCCCGACGACAAGGACGCGGTGATGCGCCGCTTCGCCGCGGGCGAGACCCACGTCCTGGTCGCCACCACAGTGATCGAGGTGGGGGTGAACGTGCCGAACGCGACGGCGATGGTGATCATGGACGCCGACCGCTTCGGCGTCTCCCAGCTGCACCAGCTCCGCGGCCGCGTCGGCCGCGGCTCGGCGCCCGGCCTGTGCCTGCTCGTCACCGACATGCCGGAGGCCGCCCCGGCCCGCGCCCGGCTGGGCGCGGTGGCGGCGACCCTGGACGGCTTCGAGCTGTCCCGCATCGACCTGGAGCAGCGCCGCGAGGGCGACGTGCTGGGCCAGGCGCAGTCCGGCGTCCGCTCCTCGCTGCGGATGCTCGCCGTCATCGACGACGAAGAGATCATCGCGGCGGCCCGTGAGGAGGCGACCGCCGTGGTCGCCCGCGACCCCGACCTGGAGCACCTGCCCGAGCTGCGCATGACCCTGGACGCCCTCCTGGACGCGGAGCGCGAGCAGTACCTCGACAAGGGGTGACGCGCGGGGACGACCTATCGTGAAGGCAGGCCCCGCCCCGGGGCCCACCGCATGTCCCACCCCGGGCCCCGCCCCGGGCTCCCCTCGCAGCCGAAGGACGCAGAGACCCAGATGACCCGCGTGATCGCCGGTACGGCCGGCGGGCGCCGCCTCGCCGTCCCGCCGGGCAACGGCACCCGGCCCACATCGGACCGCGCCCGCGAAGGCCTGTTCTCCACCTGGCAGGCCCTCCAGGGCACGCTCGACGGCGCCCGCGTCCTCGACCTGTACGCGGGCTCGGGAGCCGTCGCCCTGGAGGCGCTGTCCCGGGGCGCCGCGCACGCCCTGCTCGTCGAGGCCGACGCCCGCGCGGTGCGCACCATCCGGGACAACGTACGGGCGATCGGCCTGCCCGGCGCCGACGTGAGAGCGGGAAAAGCCGCTCACGTCATCCGGGAAAGCACCCCTGCCGCCCCCTATGACCTGGTGTTTCTCGACCCCCCCTACGCCGTGGGGGACGACGATCTCCGGGAGATCCTGCTCACACTCCGCTCGGGAAGCTGGCTCGCGGACGACGCGCTCGTCACCGTTGAACGCAGTACGAGAGGCGGAATCTTCGACTGGCCCGACGGCTTCGAGCAGCTGAGGTCCCGTCGCTACGGCGAAGGCACGTTTTGGTACGGTCGCGCCGCCTCTACGTGCGACGAACAAGAAATCGCGCCATGACCCGACCGGAGAGCGAGGGACTTCCGTTGCGCCGCGCCGTCTGTCCGGGGTCGTTCGACCCCATCACCAATGGACACCTGGACATCATCGCCCGCGCCTCCAAGCTGTACGACGTCGTGCACGTCGCGGTGATGATCAATATGTCGAAGAAGGGCCTCTTCGAGATCGAGGAGCGCATCGACCTGATCCGTCAGGTCACCCACGAGTTCGGCAACGTGGAAGTGGAGTCGTTCCACGGCCTGCTGGTGGACTTCTGCAAGGAGCGCGACATCCCGGCCATCGTCAAGGGCCTGCGCGCGGTCAGCGACTTCGACTACGAACTGCAGATGGCCCAGATGAACAACGGCCTCTCCGGCGTCGAGACGCTGTTCGTGCCCACCAACCCCGCCTACAGCTTCCTCTCCTCCTCGCTCGTCAAGGAGGTCGCGTCCTGGGGCGGCGACATCGCGCACCTCGTTCCCCCGGTCGTGCTGGAAGCCCTCAACAAGCGCCTCGCCAAGGGCTGATCAGGGGCTACAGTCGTCCCGTCCGTCTCCCAACCAGCTGTAGAGAGTGGCGAGCCCGCGGTGGACGTGCAGAAGAAGATCGACGAGATCGTCGAGACGGTCGGCAGCGCCAAGTCCATGCCCATGTCCGCCTCCTGCGTGGTCAACCGCGCGCAGCTCCTCGCCATGCTGGAGGAGGTGCGCCAGGCCCTGCCGGGCTCCCTCGCCCAGGCCCAGGAGCTGATCGGCGGCCGTGAGCAGCTCGTCGAGCGGGCCCGGCAGGAGGCGGAGCGGATCATCGAGTCCGCGCACGCCGAGCGCGGCTCGCTGATCTCGGACACGGAGGTCGCGCGCCGCTCCCAGGGCGAGGCCGACCGCATCGTCACCGAGGCCCGCAAGGACGCCGAGGAGATCCGCGCCGAGGCCGAGGACTACGTGGACTCCAAGCTCGCCAACTTCGAGGTCGTCCTCACCAAGACCCTCGGCTCCGTCGGCCGCGGCCGCGAGAAGCTCCTCGGCACAGGGCCCGGCCTGGACGAGCACGGCTACGAGGACGAGGACGCCCCCGAGCGCAGCCACGACCCCGAGACGCTGCGCCGCGACGCCGACGCGTACGTGGACGCCAAGCTCGGCGCCTTCGAGGCGGTCCTCGCCAAGACCCTGGAGGCCGTCGGCCGGGGCCGCCAGAAGCTCCAGGGCCGCGCCCCCGCGGCCGAGCTGAGCGAGCTGGGCCACGCCGACACCGACCGCGCGGGCCACACCTCCGACGCCGACTACCTCGCGGACCTCGCCGAGACCCCCGAGCCCTCCCGGAGCGCACCGGCCGCCCCGAGCGCCCCCGCCGCACCCCGCGTCCCCGCCCAGGAGCCCTACGCTCCGCCGCGCCCCGACCACCGGCCCGATCCGTACGCCTACGACCAGCAGGGTCAGTACGGTCACCAGGACCCGTACGGCGGGCAGGACCCGTACGCCTACCAGCAGCCCTACGGCCAGCAGGATCCGTACGGCTACCCGCAGGACCCGTACGCGTACCAGCGGCAGGACTACGCCCCGCAGCAGGCGCAGGGCCACGGCGGGGGCGGGCAGCACCCCGCCCCCGCCGTGCTCGACGAGACCAGCCTCTTCGACACCACGATGATCAGCGCGGAGCAGCTGCGCCAGTACGAGCAGGGGCGCTGAGGCCCGTCGCGCCCGGGTCCGGCCGGTTCACAAGGGCCGGATTGGGACGAGAGCGAATGGTCCAGTATCCTGGCTCTTCGGTCGCGCATATGTCCGCGATCAGCGCTGCCCGCTCAGGCCTCGGTATCCGAGGCGTCCGCGTGGTGGCCCCCTTGCCCCATCCCAGGATCTCGAAAGCAGGAAAAGCCCTGAGTACGCGCCTCGACCACCGCAACCCCCTCGTGTTCGACACGCACGAGCTGGGTCGGCGTCCCGGTGCCATGCAGCGGCTGACCCGCACCATCGACGCTCCCGGTGCCCCGGCGCCGTTCGGTGTCGAGGGTGTCATCGGAGTGCCCGAGGGCGCTCCGGTGGAGCTGGAGATCCGTCTGGAGTCGGTCATGGAAGGGGTGCTTGTCACAGGCACCGCCCGTGCATCGGCCAAGGGGGAGTGCGTAAGGTGTCTGGAGCCGCTCGAGCTGGCGCTCGACGCGGACTTCCAGGAGATGTTCTCGTACCCTGACGCCGACGACCGGGGCCGCGCAGCGGAACCGGCCGACGACGCCGGGGAATCCGCGGAAAACGAGGACAGGCTCTTTCTCGAGGACGGCATGTTCGACCTCGAGCCCGTGCTGCGTGATGCGGTGGTGCTCGCACTGCCGATGCAGCCGGTGTGCCAGGAAGACTGTGAGGGTCTGTGCTCCGAATGCGGAGCGCGGCTCACGGACGACCCGGACCACCACCACGACGCCGTCGACATCCGTTGGGCGGCACTGCAGGGACTCGCCGAATCCATCAAGGGCGGCGAGAAGGACGAGATGAGCGGCGGCGCGCCTCGATCAGCGCACGCCGACGAGAAGCAGGAGAAGTAGCCGTGGCTGTTCCGAAGCGGAAGATGTCGCGCAGCAACACGCGCCACCGCCGGTCGCAGTGGAAGGCTGCGGTCACCCCCCTGGTTTCGTGTGAGCGTTGCCAGGAGCCCAAGCAGCAGCACATCGCGTGCCCGTCTTGCGGCACCTACAACAAGCGCCAGGTCCTCGAGGTCTGAGCGGCTGGTGAGAGGCGCTGTGTCTAGCCCTAAGAAGGCGGAAGACGCCAAGATGGCAGACAGCAACAACGCGGCCTCGCCCCACACGCTTCTGGAAGGGCGGCTCGGGTATCAGCTCGAGTCCGCCCTTCTGGTGCGTGCGCTGACCCACCGTTCGTACGCGTACGAGAACGGCGGCCTGCCGACGAACGAGCGCCTGGAGTTCCTCGGGGACTCCGTGCTCGGCCTCGTCGTCACGGACACGCTGTACCGCACCCACCCCGACCTGCCCGAAGGCCAGCTGGCCAAGTTGCGGGCCGCGGTGGTCAACTCGCGTGCGCTTGCGGAGGTGGGCCGCGGGCTCGACCTGGGCTCCTTCATCCGGCTCGGCCGGGGCGAAGAGGGCACGGGCGGCCGGGACAAGGCCTCCATCCTCGCCGACACCCTCGAAGCGGTGATCGGCGCGGTCTATCTGGACCAGGGACTCGACGCGGCGAGCGAGCTGGTGCACCGGCTCTTCGACCCGCTGATCGAGAAGTCCTCGAACCTCGGTGCCGGCCTGGACTGGAAGACCAGCCTCCAGGAGCTGACCGCGATGGAGAGCCTCGGCGTGCCCGAGTATCTCGTCACGGAGAGCGGACCGGATCACGAGAAGACCTTCACTGCTGCCGCCCGCGTCGGAGGCGTCTCGTACGGCACCGGCACCGGCCGCAGCAAGAAGGAAGCGGAGCAGCAGGCCGCGGAGTCCGCGTGGCGTGCGATCCGCTCGGCCGCGGACGAGCGCGCCAAGGCCGCCGAGAGCGGCAAGCCGGACGACGACGGCGACGACGGCCCGACGGCCGCCGCGACCGCCTGACCTCAGGCTCGACGCACCCCCGCCGGACTTGGTCCGGCGGGGGTGCTCGTCGTGGTGCATCCCCCGGCGGCGGCCCCGCGCCCGCGCGGTACGCTGCCGGGACCATCAGCGCGTCCCGCTTAAGGAGTGCCGTGCCCGAGCTGCCCGAGGTAGAGGTCGTGCGGCGGGGGCTCGCGCGGTGGGTGGCGGACCGGCTCGTCGCCGAGGTCGAGGTGCTGCATCCGCGTGCCGTCCGGCGGCACATCGCGGGCGCGGACGACTTCGCGCACCGGCTGAAGGGCCACCGCATCGGCGCCCCGAGCCGCCGCGGCAAATATCTGTGGCTCCCGGTCGAGGACACCGGCAGCGCCGTGCTCGCGCATCTGGGCATGAGCGGGCAACTGCTCGTGAAGACCCAAGACGCCCCCGACGAGAAGCACTTGAGGATCCGAGTGCGCTTCGCCGACACGGTCGGCACCGAGCTGCGCTTCGTCGACCAGCGCACCTTCGGCGGCCTCTCGCTGCACGACACCACCCCGGACGGCCTGCCCGACGTCATCGCGCACATCGCCCGCGACCCGCTGGACGAGCACTTCGACGCCGACGTCTTCCACCAGGCACTGCGCCGCAGCCGTACGACCATCAAGCGCGCCCTGCTGAACCAGTCGCTGATCAGCGGCGTCGGCAACATCTACGCGGACGAGGCGCTCTGGCGCGCCCGGCTGCACTACGAGCGCCCCACCGCGACCTTCACCCGCCCGCGGACGATGGAACTCCTCGGTCACGTACGGGACGTGATGAACGCGGCGCTCGCCGTCGGCGGCACCAGCTTCGACAGCCTCTACGTGAACGTGAACGGGGAGTCCGGGTACTTCGACCGGTCCCTGGACGCGTACGGCCGCGAGGGCGAGCCGTGCCGCCGGTGCGGCACGCTCATGCGCCGGCGGCCCTGGATGAACCGGTCCAGCTACTTCTGCCCCCGCTGTCAGCGCCCGCCGAGGCCGTCGCGGCTGTCATAGGCCCGCTGGGCCTCGGCGACGGTGTCCTGGGCGCCCTCCACGAAGCGGATGAGGGCCAGCAGGCGCTCGGCGATCTGCCGGCCGAGGGGCGTGAGCCGGTAGTCCACGCGCGGCGGGTTGGTGGGCTGCGCCTCGCGGTGCACCAGGCCGTCCCGCTCCAGGGCGTGCAGCGTCTGCGACAGCATCTTCTCGCTCACGCCGTCGACACGGCGGCGCAGTTCGTTGAACCGGAACGTGCCGTCGTGCAGCGCGCCGAGCGTCAGCGCGCCCCAGCGTCCCGTGACATGTTCGAGCGTGGTCCGCGAGGGACAGTTCCGGGCGAAGACGTCGTACGCCAGATCCAGGTCGGAGGCCGTCTCGGCGGGTGCGGTGGAGTCCATAGCACAAGCGTACGCGGACGCAGCGCTCACCACGAGATTGCGCTAACTAGAAGTTAGTGCTTTCCTTGGTGCAGCGGTGAGCTGCCTGTGCGCCGCCGTCGTCCCCACACCTGCCCGATCGAGGAGCACCCCCATGTCCAGCCCCGTCGTCGCGATCGCCTACCACTCCGGCTTCGGCCACACCGCTGTCATCGCCGAGGCCGTACGCGCCGGTGCCGCCGACGCCGGCGCCACCGTGCACCTGGTCGAGGTCGACGAGATCACCGAGGCCCAGTGGAAGCTCCTGGACTCCGCCGACGCGATCGTCTTCGGCTCGCCCACCTACATGGGCACCGCGTCCGGCGCCTTCCACGTCTTCGCGGAAGCCTCCTCCAAGCGCTGGTTCACCCGCGCCTGGCAGGACAAGATCGCCGCGGGCTTCACCAACTCGGCGTCCAAGAGCGGTGACAAGCTGCACACGCTCCAGTACTTCCAGACGCTCGCCGCGCAGCAGGGCATGCACTGGGTGAACCTCGGCCTGCTCCCGGGCTGGAACTCCTCCACGGGCTCCGAGAACGACCTCAACCGCCTCGGCTTCTTCGCGGGCGCCGCCGCCCAGACCAACGCGGACGAGGGCCCGGAGGCCGTGCACAAGGCAGACGTCGCCACGGCCGAGCACCTCGGCCGGCGCGTCACGGAGACCGCGCGCGTGTTCGCCGCGGGCCGCACCGCCGTCGCGGCCTGAAGCCAAGGCCTGGCCGGGCTCCGCGCGCCCTCAGAAGCCGAAGTCCTGCGTCCACCACGGGCCGCCGGGCGCGAAGTGCGCGCCGACGCCGAGGGTCTTGTAGTCGCAGTTGAGGATGTTCGCGCGGTGGCCCGGGCTGTTCATCCAGGCGTCCATCACGGCCTGGGCGTCGGCCTGGCCCCGGGCGATGTTCTCCCCGCCGAGGTCCTTGATCCCGGCCTTCTCGGCGCGGTCCCACGGGGTCGCGCCGTCCGGGTCGGTGTGCGAGAAGAAGCCGCGCTCGGCCATGTCCGCGCTGAACCCCTCGGCGAGCGCCGCGAGCCGGTCGTCCGCGCTCACGGGGCGGCAGCCGACCTTGGCACGCTCCTCGTTGACCAGCGCGAGCACCTGGGCCTCGGCGGAGCTGTCTCCCGTGGACGGCTCGGGTCGGGGCGCGGGCGGGGTGGGCTTCGGCCCGTCGGCGCGCGGCGGGGCGGGCTTCTCGGGCTTCTCCTGCGGGGGCTCGGCGCGGTCGGCGCGGTCGGCCTCGTCCCGCTCCTTGCCCTGGGACGGCTCGGGCGCGGGCTTCTTCGACGGCTTCGCGGACGGCTTGTCGCTGGACGGCGAGGGCGCCGGGGCCGGGGCCTTCGCGCGCCCCGTGCCGGGCGTCGGCGACGGGCCGCGCCCGGCGGTGCCGGAGTCGCCGCCCTGCGGGTCGAGGCCCGAGGGGGAGCTGGTGGAGCGGATGGCGCTGGTGTCGTCGCCCCCGCCGAAGGAGTACGTGTCGCCGCCGGGCAGCAGCCCCGAGGCGACCGCGACGGCGCCCATGGCGACGGCGGCGGAGACCCCGAGAAGGCCGGTGCGCACCGGCGTGGCCGCACGGGCCTTGCGCCGGTGCGAGCGCGGCCGGGACCGCGCCCCGGCGTCGAAGGCGTCGTCGGGGCCGTAGGTGTGGATCGGCCCCACCGGGGTAGCTGGGGGAGCAGGGGTCCTGGCAGACCCGGCAGCCCCGGGGGTCTCAGTGGAGTCGGACGGGTTCGCGTGATCGGCACGGCCGGTGGCGGCGCGGCCGGCGGCGGAGCGTCGGTGGCGTCCCATGTCCTGGCCTTTCGTCGAGACGCCCGGTCATGTGCCCCGGCGTCGTCCTGACGGTCCACGTGACTCGCCCGTACGGGTGAGACGCGTCGAGTCGCGACTGTACGCGATGGCATAAGGGGGCGAAGTGCTCCCTGTGCAATTGGCCGGTTAGCGTGCACCTTATGAACGAAGAAGTCCGGCTCACCGCCTGGGTGCGCGGCCGTGTGCAAGGCGTGGGATTCCGCTGGTTCACGCGGGCCAGGGCCCTGGAGATCGGCGACCTGAGTGGTTTTGCTCTCAATCTCGACGACGGCCGCGTGCAAGTGGTCGCCGAGGGCCCCCGAGCCGCGTGCGAAGCGCTCCTCGACTGGCTCCAGAGGGGCGACACTCCCGGCCGGGTCGACGGTGTGACTGAGATCTGGGCCACGCCGCGAGGCGGCTACGACTCGTTCGCGATTCGCTGACGCGGCGCTCCCGCGGGGTCGCGGCACGGGTGGTCCTGCTGGGGTCCCGGCAGCTGTCCGGGGCAAAAAAGGCCTGGTGATTGCCAAGAAGCCCTTGCCGTGGCAGGCTCCGCGGGTAAGGATGATCTCCACACCCCCAGGGCCCCGAAGGAGAGGCACCGCAGCGGGTTCGACCGCCGTGTGCCCCCGGGTTGCCCGTCAATACGGGGTGTGATCGTGTTGACCGTCAAACTTTTTGGTGAGACGCTGGAAGCCCCGCGCATCCTCGCTGTTTGGCATGTGAGAACGGCCAAGTAAGACCCAGCAAGAACCGAAAAGTGCCAAGCACCGCGGGTGCGATTCCCTCACGACCCACACCGATTCGGTCGGTCACTCAGTGTGGAGGACCATCCATCATGGCAAAGGCGCTTCTCGGTTACGTCGGCGGCAGCGACCCGCGACTTCTCGCCGAGATGCGACGGCTCCAGCAGCGCGTCCAGGATCTGGAATCCGAGCTGGTCAGGATCCAGGCGGAGAACGACGCGCTGACGGCTGCCGCTTCTCACGAATCGCTCCTGGAGAGCATCGACGTACCCCAGGCGGAGCCTGCGCTCACCTGACCCACGCCACGCCGGGCCCGGCACTCCGTGCGCGTCTGTGACGTACTCCCGCGCGGCGCCACCTGCGCGGGAGGTGCGGAGCGGCCGCGCGCCCGGTGCGACGTGGTCTAGATGCCCGTATCAACCGCTTGACCAAAGAACTCTGCTTAAAGAGATCTGCAAGGGACGCTTCGGCGTCCCTTCTTCTTTTGTCGTCCGCGGGTCCTGTGCCGTCGTCCGCAGGTCGTGGGGGAGGGGGGCGGTCGGGAGCCGGATACCGAACGGTCAAGCCATGCCCTGGACTTGGCTCTCCATACCCCGGTGCGAGGTCATTCCTTAACTCTGATGTGCCCTGCACCTTCCTCCGTGAAACGGCCCGCACGTTCCCTCGGTGAACTCGCGGCGAAAGGTAGAGTCCAGCGGCGTGCACCTCAAGGCCCTGACACTGCGCGGCTTCAAGTCCTTCGCGTCCGCCACGACACTGAAGTTCGAGCCGGGCATCACCTGCGTCGTCGGACCCAACGGCTCCGGCAAGTCCAACGTCGTGGACGCGCTGAGCTGGGTCATGGGCGAGCAGGGCGCCAAGTCGCTGCGCGGCGGCAAGATGGAGGACGTGATCTTCGCGGGCACCACGGGCCGCCCGCCGCTCGGCCGCGCCGAGGTCTCCCTCACCATCGACAACTCCGACGGCGCGCTGCCCATCGAGTACGCCGAGGTCACCATCACGCGGATCATGTTCCGCAACGGCGGCAGCGAGTACCAGATCAACGGCGACACCTGCCGCCTCCTCGACATCCAGGAGCTGCTGTCCGACTCCGGCATCGGCCGCGAGATGCACGTCATCGTCGGCCAGGGCCAGCTCGACTCGGTGCTGCACGCCGACCCCATGGGCCGCAGGGCCTTCATCGAGGAGGCCGCGGGCGTCCTCAAGCACCGCAAGCGCAAGGAGAAGGCGCTGCGGAAGCTGGACGCGATGCAGGCCAACCTCGCCCGGGTGCAGGACCTCACCGACGAGCTGCGCCGCCAGCTCAAGCCGCTCGGGCGGCAGGCCGCCGTCGCGCGCCGCGCCGCCGTCATCCAGGCCGACCTGCGCGACGCCCGCCTGCGGCTGCTCGCCGACGACCTGGTCGGCCTGCGCGACGCCCTGAACGCCGAGGTCGCCGACGAGGCCGCGCTCAAGGCCCGCCGGGACGCCGCCGAGGCGGAGCTGAAGGCCGCGCTGACCCGCGAGGCCCAGCTGGAGGACGAGGTGCGGCAGCTCACGCCGCGGCTCCAGCGCGCCCAGCAGACCTGGTACGAGCTGTCGCAGCTGGCCGAGCGGGTGCGCGGCACCGTCTCGCTCGCCGACGCCCGGGTCACCAGCGCCACCGCCGCGCCCGCCGAGGAGCGGCGCGGCCGTGACCCGGAGGACATGGAGCGCGAGGCCGCCCGCGTCCGCGAGCAGGAGGCGGAACTGGAGGCCGCCCTTGAGGCCGCCCAGCACGCCCTCGACGACACCGTCGCGCACCGGGCGGACCTGGAGCGGGAACTGGCCGCCGAGGAACGGCGCCTGAAGGACGTCGCGCGGGCGATCGCCGACCGGCGCGAAGGCCTCGCGCGCCTCGCAGGACAGGTCAACGCGGCGCGCTCGCGGGCCGCCTCCGCCCAGGCCGAGATCGACCGGCTCGCCCTGGCGCGGGACGGGGCAAAGGAGCGGGCCGCCGCGGCGCAGGAGGAGTACGAGCAGCTCAAGGCCGAGGTCGACGGGCTCGACGCGGGCGACGCGGAGCTGGGCGAGCGGCACGAGGAGGCCCGCCGCGCCCTCGCCGACGCCGAGGCCGCGCTGACGGCGGCCCGGGAGGCGGCCACCGCCGCGGAGCGCAAGCGGGCCGCCGTCGCCGCCCGGCACGAGGCGCTCGCGCTCGGGCTGCGCCGCAAGGACGGCTCGGGCGCGCTGCTCGCCGCGCGGGACCGGCTCACCGGCCTTCTCGGCCCCGCGGCGGAACTCCTCTCCGTCGCGCCGGGCTACGAGGTGCCGGTGGCGGCGGCGTTCGGCGCTGCGGCGGACGCCATCGCCGTGACCACGCCCGCGGCCGCCGCAGAAGCGATCCGCCTGCTGCGCAAGCAGGACGCGGGCCGGGCCGCGCTGCTGCTCGCGGGCGCCGCCGGCGCCGCGGGCGCCGAGGGCGCGGGCCAGGGGGCCGCGGGTGACGGGCCGCCCCGCGCCGCCGACCTCGTACGCGGACCCGCCGAACTGCTGCCCGCCGTGCGGCGGCTGCTGCGCGGGATCGTCGTCGTCGGCACCCTGGAGGACGCCGAGGACCTGGTGTACGCGCACCCGGAGCTGACCGCGGTCACCGCCGAGGGCGATCTGCTCGGGGCGCACTTCGCGCAGGGCGGATCCGCGGGCGCGCCCAGCCTCCTGGAGGTGCAGGCCTCGGTGGACGAGGCCGCCGCCGAGCTGGCCGAACTCGGCGTGGCGTGCGAGGAGTTGGCACGGGAGCAGCGGGCCGCGGACGAGCGGCGCCGGGAGTGCGCCGCGCTCGTCGAGGAGCTGGGGGAGCGGCGGCGCGCAGCCGACCGGGAGAAGTCCGCCGTCGCCCAGCGGCTCGGCAGCCTGGCGGGGCAGGCGCGCGGCGCCGCCGGTGAGGCCGAGCGGTCCGCGGCGGCCGCCGCCGCGGCCCAGGAGGCCCTGGAGAAGGCGCGCTGGGAGGTCGAGGAGCTGGCCGAGCGGCTCGCCGTGGCCGAGGAGACACCGGCCGACGAGGAGCCGGACACCGGGGCCCGCGACCGGCTCGCCGCCGACGGCGCCAACGCGCGGCAGACCGAGATGGAGGCCCGCCTCCAGGTCCGTACGCACGAGGAGCGGGTGAAGGGGCTCGCCGGGCGAGCCGAATCGCTCGACCGGGCCGCCCGCGCCGAGCGCGAGGCACGCGCGCGTGCGGAGCGGCACCGGGCCAGGCTGCGGCACGAGGCCGCCGTGGCCGGGGCCGTCGCGTCCGGCGCCCGCCAGCTGCTCGCGCACGTCGAGGTGTCCCTGGCCCGCGCGGACGCGGAGCGGGCGGCGGCCGAGCGGGCCAGGGAGGTGCGCGAGCTGGACCTCGCCGCCGCGCGGAACCAGGGGCGCGACCTCAAGGCGGAACTCGACAAACTCACGGATTCGGTTCACCGGGGCGAGGTACTCGGCGCGGAGAAGCGGCTGCGGATCGAGCAGCTGGAGACCAAGGCGCTGGAGGAGCTAGGTGTGGAACCGGCGGGGCTCGTGGCCGAGTACGGGCCCGATCAGCTCGTGCCGCCCTCGCCCCCCGCCGAGGGCGAGGAGCTGCCCGACGACCCGGAGCATCCGCGCCATCAGCCGCGCCCGTACGACCGTGCCGAGCAGGAGAAGCGGCTGAGGTCAGCCGAACGGGCGTACCAGCAGCTGGGAAAGGTCAACCCGCTCGCCCTTGAGGAGTTCGCGGCCCTGGAGGAGCGTCACAAGTTCCTCTCCGAGCAGCTGGAGGACCTGAAGAAGACCCGCGCCGACCTGCTCCAGGTGGTCAAGGAGGTCGACGAGCGCGTCGAGCAGGTCTTCACCGAGGCCTACCGGGACACGGCCCGGGAGTTCGAGGGGGTCTTCAGCCGGCTCTTCCCCGGCGGCGAGGGGCGTCTCGTCCTGACCGACCCCGACAACATGCTCGCCACGGGTGTCGACGTCGAGGCCCGGCCGCCCGGCAAGAAGGTCAAGCGGCTCTCGCTGCTCTCCGGCGGCGAGCGGTCGCTGACGGCCGTGGCGCTGCTCGTGTCGATCTTCAAGGCGCGGCCCAGCCCGTTCTACGTGATGGACGAGGTCGAGGCGGCGCTCGACGACACCAACCTCCAGCGGCTCATCCGCATCATGCAGGAGCTTCAGGAGGCCTCGCAGCTCGTCGTGATCACGCACCAGAAGCGCACGATGGAGGTCGCGGACGCGCTGTACGGCGTGTCGATGCAGGGCGACGGCGTCTCCAAGGTGATCAGCCAGCGCCTGCGCTGAGCGCGGCGGGCTCCTGCGCCGAGCGCGGTGGGCTCCTGCGCTGAGCGTGGGCGGCGTCTGCGCTGAGCACCGTCGTGGCCCGCGCTGAGCCCCGTCGGCGCCCGTGCGCCGAAGCCTTCCCCCGCCCTTTCTTGATCAACTTCATTCCGCTTCAACTCTTGAAGTCAAACCGTGACCGGTGTGGATTCAACTGGTTGTTAACGAACTATTGACTTCGAAACTTGAAGGCATAGTCTCTGCAACGTTGCTTTTACCTTCAGGTGGTGGGCGGCATGAAGTTGTGCGCCACTTGAAGAACTCGCCCCCACCCCGGCAGCGACGCCGGTGGCCCGAGGAGTACACGTGACCAGCACAGCGCAGCCGCCGACACCACGGGCCCGGGAGGCCCACCCGGACCATCTCGGCCATGTCATCTTCATCACGGCGGCAGCCGCGATGGGCGGATTCCTGTTCGGCTACGACAGTTCCGTGATCAACGGCGCGACGGTGGCCATCCAGCACCGGTTCGACGTGGACGCGAACCTGCTCGGCTGGATCATCGCCACCGCGCTGCTCGGCTGTGCCGTCGGTGCCGCCGTCGCCGGCCGCGTCGCGGACCGGATCGGCCGCATCCGCGTCATGCAGATCGCCGCGGTCCTGTTCGCGGCCAGCGCCATCGGCTCGGCCCTGCCCTTCGCCGCCTGGGACCTGACGGTGTGGCGCCTCATCGGCGGCATCGGCATCGGCATGGCCTCCGTGATCGGTCCGGCCTACATCGCCGAGGTCGCGCCGCCCGCCTACCGGGGCCGGCTCGCCTCCTTCCAGCAGGCCGCCATCGTCATCGGCATCGCCGTGTCGCAGCTGGTCAACTGGGGCATCCTGAACATGGCCGACGGCGACCAGCGCGGCAAGCTCGCGGGCCTGGAGGCCTGGCAGTGGATGCTCGGCGTCATGGTCGTCCCGGCCGTCCTCTACGGCCTGCTGTCCCTCGCGATCCCCGAGTCGCCGCGCTTCTTGATCTCCGTGGGCCGCGACGCCGAGGCCCGCAGGGTGCTCGCCGACGTCGAGGGCAAGGACGTCAACCTGGACCAGCGCGTCGCGGAGATCAAGCTGGGCATGCACAGCGAGCACAAGTCCACCTTCAAGGACCTGCTCGGCGGCAAGGCCGGCTTCCTGCCGATCATCTGGATCGGCATCGGACTCTCGGTCTTCCAGCAGCTCGTCGGCATCAACGTGATCTTCTACTACTCGAACCAGCTGTGGCAGTCGATCGGCAAGGACCCGTCCAGCTCGTTCCTGTACTCCTTCGAGACCTCGATCGTGAACATCGTCGGTACGGTGATCGCGATGGTCCTGGTCGACCGCATCGGCCGCAAGCCGCTCGCCCTGATCGGCTCCGCGGGCATGGCGGCGGCCCTGTTCACGATGGCGTGGGCGTTCTCGTACCGCAGCGGCTCCGGTGACGACGTCTCGCTGCCGCACGCGCAGGGCCTGGTCGCGATCATCGCCGCCAACGCCTTCGTGCTGTTCTTCGCCTTCTCCTGGGGCGTGGTGGTCTGGGTGCTCCTCGGCGAGATCTTCCCCAACCGCATCCGCGCGGCCGGTCTCGGCGTGGCCGCCTCCGCGCAGTGGCTGGCCAACTTCGCCATCACCAAGACCTTCCCGAGCATGTCCGAGTGGTCCCTGAGCGGCTCGTACATCATCTACGGCGCCTTCGCCGCGCTCTCGATCCCCTTCGTCATGAAGTTCGTCAAGGAGACGAAGGGCAAGACCCTGGAGGAGATGGGCTAAGACCCCGCTGCCCCCTCCTCCTGCGGAAAGCTGCCCCGGCTCAAGGACCCGATGTCCTTGAGCCGGGGCAGTACGTCTTCACCGAAGAGCCGCAGACCGCGCCAGCCCTCGTCCACCGGCATGCCGCCGGCCAGCGGGTGCAGCACCAGGCTCGGCGCGCCGGCCGCCGCGAGCGCCACGCACGCGTCCGGGGTGAGGATCCGGTACACGCCCTCCGCGCGCAGTTCCGCCACCGTCGTGGCCGCCGACCGCACCGCCGAGCGGACGCCGCCGGACTGCCAGGACGCGTAGGCGCGCGCCTCGTGCAGGAAGTGCTCGCCGTACGCCGCCCAGGCGCGGTCCGGATCCTGGGCGATGTGCAGCAGCGGAGTCTCGGCGGCGGGCATCGTGGTCCAGCCCTCGGTGCCGTACTCCGCGAGCCTCTCTCGGTAGTACGCCTCAAGGTCCGGCAGGTGCGCGCTCGGGAAGAACGGCAGGCCGAGCCGGGCCGCGCGCCGCGCCGCCGCCCGTGACGAGCCGCCCACCAGGAGCAGCGGATGGGGCCGGGTGCCCGGGCGCGGCGTCACGCGGACCCTGCGCCCGCGGAAGGTGAACTCCTCGCCGGTCCAGGCCTTCAGGAGGGTCTCCAGAAGCTCGTCCTGGAGCGCGCCGCGCCGGGACCAGTCGACGCCCAGGGCCGCGTACTCCTCGGGCCGGTAGCCGATGCCCGCCACCGTGACCAGGCGCCCGCCGCTGAGCAGGTCGAGCACGGCGATGTCCTCGGCGAGCCGCAGCGGGTCGTACAGGGGCCCGATGGCGGCCGAGACGGTGACGAGGACGCGCCGGGTGGCGCCGAACACCGCGCCGGCGAAGGCGAAGGGCGAGGGCAGCCAGTTGTTCGCGGCCCCGTGGTGCTCCTCGGTCTGGACGGTGGTGACCCCGCGGGCGTCGGCGTACGCGGCCATCTCCAGGGCGGCCCGGTAGCGCGCGCCCAGCTCCCGTGACGCCGGGTCGACGAGGTTGAAGCGGACGACTGTGACGGGCATGCGCGACGTCCCCCTTCACCGGGGCCCGCCGGAGCGGCGGGCCGTGGGCGGTGCAGGGGGACGCTAGCTGACGCAGTGTCAGATGAACAGGGGCGTACGGCGGTCGGGCCGCATCCCCGGGCTCACGCCTTGGTCGGGACCGGCTCGGCCTCGGCGGCCGGGGCCTTCGTGTCGCCCTCGGGGAGCGGCTGACGCGGCAGGAGCGCGTACAGTGCCGCGGCGACCAGGATCGTGACGAGCCAGCCGAGGCCGTTGCGGCCGATCCAGGACGTGGCGAGCGGGCCGCTGAACCAGTCGACCTTGGTGAAGAGCAGCCCCACGACGAGCGCGATGCCCCAGGCGGCCATGGCCTGCCAGGCGAAGCCCGCCTTGTACCAGTAGACGCTGGTGCGCGTGGTGTCCATCAGGCCCTCGCCGTCGTACGTCTTGCGGCGCAGCATGTCGATGCCGAAGACGCCGATCCAGGCGGAGAACGCCACGGCGAGCAGCGTGAGGAAGGAGATGAACGAGCCCATGAAGCTCGTCGCCACGTTCATCAGGAGGTAGCCGAAGATCAGGCTGATGATCGCGTTCACACTGACGGCCCACGCGCGCGGGACCTTGATGCCGAGGGTCATCGCGGTGAAGCCCGCCGAGTACATCGACATCGAGTTGATCAGCAGCATGCCGATGAGCGCCATGATCAGGTACGGCACGGCGATCCACGTCGGCAGCAGGTCGCCCAGGAAGGCGACCGGGTCCTGCGCGGAGGACAGGCTCGGCGTGGAGACGGCCATGACCGCGCCCATGAGGACCATCGGCACGACGACGATGGCGGCACCGCCGACGGCGTGGCCGACCAGCGGCTTGCTCGGCGCCGTGCGCGGCAGATAGCGGGTGAAGTCCGGGCCGGTGGGGACCCAGCTGATGCCGCCCGCGGCGATCGTGCCGATGCCCGCGATCATCATCGCGGTGGAGCCCGCGGGCTTGTCGAAGACCTGGGACCAGTCGGTGTTCTTCAGGAGGTAGACGAGCACCAGGACGCTGAACGCGCCGAAGAGGTACGTCGACCACTGGCTGCACACGTGCAGCACCTTGCGGCCGAGGCCCGAGATGAGGAACGTGGCGGCGACGAAGGCGAGCAGGGTGATGACCTTCAGTGCCGTGTTCGCCTGCACGTCGAAGCAGATGTCGAGCACGGTGAGGATCGCGTACGCGCCCGTGACCGCGTTGATCGTCTCCCAGCCCCAGCGGGCGACCCAGATCAGGGCGCCCGGGAAGAGGTTGCCGCGCTGGCCGAAGACCGCGCGCGAGAGCGTCATGCCCGGCGAACCGCCGCGCTTGCCCGCGATGGAGACCAGGCCCACCAGGCCGTAGCTCAGGACGGGCGAGACGAGGGCGACGATCAGGACCTGCCAGAAATTCAGCTCGTTCGAGACGATGAGGCCCGCGCCCATGGTGAGCAGCAGCACGCTGATGTTGGCGGCGACCCAGGTGGGGAACAGCTCTCGGGTCCGGCCGTGACGCTCGGAGTCGGGGACCGGCTCCAGACCCCGGGTCTCCAGGGCGCCTTCGTGTTCGGCGGTTTCGGCGGTGGTGCTCATGAGGGGGAGTTCCGTGCCTCTCGCTCGGTCTGCGTCGACGTTGTCGCAGCCGGTGGGGGTTTTCTTCGGATGGGACTCTACGCGCGTTGACGCTGCGTCTTCCATCGTACTTTAGTCCGAGTGATCCCGGCTAGTGGCCTATGTCTTTTAGAGGAAGCCACAAGAGGGGTCCGTCGGCGGGCCATGACTGATACTGGGTGGGTTATGGAAATCGTCATCCTCGCTGTAGTCATCGCCGTGGTCGTGGTCGGCGCGATCGGCGGGCTCGTCGTCGGCAGCCGCAAGAAGAAGCAGCTGCCGCCGTCCCAGGCCCCGTCGAGCACGCCCACCGTCACCGCACCCCCCGCCGAGCCGCACGTCGGCGACGAGGCCGAGACGCCGCGCGACGAGCCGCGCCGCACCATCGAGGAGGTGGACCTGCCGGTCGCCGATCCGTCGGCGTCCGCCCCCGTCGTGGTCGAGGAGCCCCCGGCTCCCGAGGCCCCGGAGATCGAGACCCCGGAGCCCGCCGCGGGCCGTCTGGTACGGCTGCGCGCCCGCCTGTCCCGGTCGCAGAACGCGCTGGGCAAGGGCCTGCTGACCCTGCTCTCCCGCGAGCACCTCGACGAGGACACCTGGGAGGAGATCGAGGACACCCTCCTCACCGCCGACGTCGGCGTCGCCCCCACCCAGGAGCTGGTCGAGCGGCTGCGCGAGCGCGTGAAGGTCCTCGGCACCCGCACCCCTCAGGAGCTGCGCACCCTGCTCCGCGAGGAGCTGCTGCACCTCGTCGGCACGGACTTCGACCGCGCCGTGAAGACCGAGTCCGGCCTGGAGACCCCGGGCATCGTGATGGTCGTCGGCGTGAACGGCACCGGCAAGACCACCACCACCGGCAAGCTCGCCCGCGTCCTCGTCGCCGACGGCCGCTCGGTCGTCCTCGGCGCCGCCGACACCTTCCGTGCCGCCGCCGCCGACCAGCTCCAGACCTGGGGCGAGCGCGTCGGCGCCCGTACCGTGCGCGGGCCCGAGGGCGGCGACCCGGCCTCCATCGCCTTCGACGCGGTCAAGGAGGGCATCACCGAGGGCGCCGACGTCGTGCTCATCGACACCGCGGGCCGCCTGCACACCAAGACCGGCCTGATGGACGAGCTGGGCAAGGTCAAGCGCGTCGTCGAGAAGCACGCCCCGCTCGACGAGGTGCTGCTCGTCCTGGACGCCACCACCGGCCAGAACGGCCTGGTGCAGGCCCGCGTCTTCGCGGAGGTCGTCGACATCACCGGCATCGTCCTCACCAAGCTCGACGGCACCGCCAAGGGCGGCATCGTCGTCGCCGTGCAGCGCGAGCTGGGCGTGCCGGTCAAGCTGGTGGGCCTGGGCGAGGGCGCGGACGACCTGGCGCCGTTCGAGCCCGAGGCCTTCGTCGATGCCCTTATCGGGGACTGAGCGCTCCGCCGCGTGGGCGGCGGAGTGGCTACGGGCCGCCTGTGTCCGGTCGCGCCGGCTCCTACGCCCCCTCGGGGGCGCTTCCGCGCCGGGCGCGCGACAGGAGCGCACGACAGAGAAGGGCCCCGCTTCCCGGGGTGCAGCCGGGGAGCGGGGCCCTTCCGTATGGGCCGTCCCGCGCGCGGGGAGTGCGCCCCCGCGCGCGTGCGGGGCGCTACGCCGGCGAGCGGTGTGCCACGTACGCCAGCGTGCCGAGGACCAGGCGGGCGTGCGGGGGGCTCGTCGCCGAGTCCGGGTCGGGGGCGCGCAGCCAGCGCACCGGGCCGAGGCCGCCGCGGTCGGACGGCGGCGCGGTGATGTGGCTGCCGGGCCCCAGGCCGTGCAGGTCCAGGGCCGCGTCGTCCCAGCCCATGCGGTAGAGCAGCTGGGGCAGTTCGGTGGCTGCGCCGGGCGCGACGAAGAAGTGCGTGCGGCCTTCGGGCGTGGCCGCCACCGGGCCGAGCGGGAGGCCCATCCGCTCCAGGCGCACCAGGGCCCGGCGCCCGGCGGTCTCCGCGACCTCGATGACGTCGAACGCGCGGCCGACCGGCAGCATCACGGCCGCCCCCGGGAACTGCCCCCAGGCGTCGGTCACTTCGTCGAGCGTGGCCCCCGCCGGGACCTCCGGCGCGAAGTCGAGCGGGTGCGCGCCCGGGGCCGGGCAGTCGGCGGCGCCGCAGGAGCAGTGGCCGTCCTGGGCGCGTGCGCCGGGCACCACGGCCCAGCCCCACAGGCCCGTGTACTCGGCCACCGCGGTGCAGTCGGACGCCGCCCCGCGGCCCCGCCGCCGCGACGCGGCGCGCGGCTCCTTGGCCTCCTTCGCGCGGCCGGGCTCCCGGTCGCCCGTGCCGCGGGCCGTCCCACCCGTGTCCTTCGCCCCCCGGAGTTCCGCATCCTTGGTCCCTTCACCGGAACCGGAACGGGGCTCTTTGGTCCCCCGGATGCCGCCGATCGTGAAGCCCATGCCCCCTCCAACGGGTCGAGTGCGTCGTGGTTACGTGACGGATTCGGATCGTGACTCTCTGTCCTAAGCTGCCTGCGGAGTCGTCGTACGTCGCTGTTCGGACGTCTCAAGCCGACTTTCGCTGACTTTCGCCGACTTCCGCCGTCAAGTGCTCACGGCGCTCGGGGGATTCGGGGGTGGTGTGCCCGATGACCTGCGCCCCCGCGTGCTCCGTTCCGCCGACTCTCGGTTGTTCTGTGTCAAGTGAATCGCGTGCGGCGGGCCGGGAGTTCATTCGAAGGGGTGGCGAATGGTGGCGTTTCCGGGATCGCCCTCGCCGGAGGGGTGATCGTAGGATTACTTTCAGTGCATGGAGTCGGGAGCAGTGCGCGCTCGCGGGTATGCCGGAGGCAAGTCGGCCTCCCGTTCGATGGGTGACATTCTCCGGACGGGCCGCCGTGGCACGCGGCATTCTGTTAGGGCTTGACCGAGGACGGCGTACAAGTGTCTTGAGGGATGGGGGCGTTCCAGTGGGCGGCAGTAGCGGTGGCGGTGCGAACGCCGAGAAGCGCCCGAACGAGATGCTCAGCTCCTGGTTCGTGCGCAGCGGCTGGTCGAAGGGCGAGCTGGCGCGCCAGGTGAACCGCAGAGCACGGCAGTTGGGCGCTCACCACATCTCCACGGACACCTCCCGCGTCCGGCGCTGGCTCGACGGGGAGAATCCCCGCGAGCCCATCCCGCGCATCCTTTCCGAGCTGTTCTCGGAGCGCTTCGGCTGCGTCGTCGCCGTCGAGGACCTCGGCCTGCGCGCCGCCCACCAGTCGCCCTCCGTCTCCGGCGTCGACCTGCCCTGGACCGGACCGCAGACGGTCGCGCTCATCAGCGAGTTCAGCCGCAGCGACCTGATGCTCGCCCGGCGCGGCTTCCTCGGCACCTCGCTCGCCCTGTCCGCGGGCCCCGCCCTGATCGAGCCCATGCAGCGCTGGCTGGTGCCCGGCCCCTCCACCGCCCAGGTGGTGGCCGAGCCCGAGCCCCAGCAGTTCTCCGGCCGGCGCCCCGGCCGCCTGTCCAAACCGGAGATGGACCTCCTGGAGTCCACCACGGTGATGTTCCGCCAGTGGGACGCCCAGTGCGGCGGCGGCCTGCGCCGCAAGGCCGTCGTCGGCCAGCTGCACGAGGTGACCGACCTGCTCCAGGAGCCCCAGCCCGAGTCCACCGCCAAGCGCCTGTTCAAGGTCGCCGGTGAACTGGCCGAGCTGGCGGGCTGGATGAGCTACGACGTGGGGCTCCAGCCCACCGCCCAGAAGTACTTCGTCCTCGCGCTGCACGCCGCCAAGGAAGCGGGCGAGAAGCCGCTCGGCTCGTACGTCCTGTCCAGCATGAGCCGCCAGATGATCCACCTCGGCCGCCCCGACGACGCCCTGGAGCTGATCCACCTCGCCCAGTACGGCAGCCGCGACTGCGCGAGCCCGCGCACCCAGGCGATGCTGTATGCGATGGAGGCCCGCGCCTACGCGGGAATGGGCCAGCCGGGCCGCTGTAAACGGGCGGTGCGCATGGCCGAGGACACCTTCGCCGACGCGGACGACTGGGACGAGCCCGAGCCGGACTGGATCCGCTTCTTCTCCGAGGCCGAGCTGAACGGCGAGAACGCCCACTCCTTCCGCGACCTCGCCTACGTGGCGGGCCGCAGCCCGACCTACGCCTCCCTCTCCGAGCCCGTCATGGAGCGCGCCGTCGAGCTGTTCGGCAAGGACCCCGAACACCAGCGGTCGTACGCGCTGAACCTCATCGGCATGGCCACCGTCCACCTGCTCCGACAAGAGCCCGAGCAGAGCATGGTCCTCGCCAGGGACACCCTGGACATCGCCAAGAAGGTCCGCTCCGAGCGGGTCAACACCCGGCTGCGCAAGACCGTCGCCAACGCCGTGCGGGACTTCGGCGACGTACCGGAAGTCGTCCACTTCACCGAGCAGCTCGCCCAGGAGATGCCGGAAACCGTGGAGGCCGTCTGACGGGCCGGGACTCCGCCGACCCCCGCCGTTCCCGTTGCCCTCCAGGGCTCCGGGCCCGGCACCCCAGGACTCCGGCCGCGGCCGCCCATCCCGAAACAGTCCGACTCGGCTCCCTCACGCCAGGTCATCCGGATGGCGCCGCGGCCGGGCTGCTTCCGCGCCTGAACCGGCGCCGCTCCCGCGGGCCGGGGCGCTCACCGTGGGGGTCGCTCCCCTGATGGCCGGGGTCCGGGGAGGGTACGTTCCGTCCCCCGGTCCTGGCGTGCAGTTCATTCACGCGTAACACGCCCGACCTCTTCGTCACTGCCGCGAAACATCGAGCGGCACTGGCCGAAACCGCGCTGCGCCAACCTCGTGCCGCATAACCGGCCCACCGTCCTCGCACCACAGAGGCCGCAGCCCGCACGGGCCGTACCCGACGACGAGGAGACTGCGATGCCCCCAGGCATCACGCTTGCCGCAGACGCCCCGGAGCTGTCTGCCGCCAACACCGGGTTCATGCTCATCTGCTCCGCCCTGGTGATGCTCATGACGCCGGGTCTCGCCTTCTTCTACGGAGGCATGGTCCGCGTCAAGAGCACCCTGAACATGCTGATGATGAGCTTCATCAGCCTGGGGATCGTCACCGTCCTGTGGGTGCTCTACGGCTTCTCCCTCGCCTTCGGCACCGACCACGGCAGCCTCATCGCCTGGGACTCCGACTACGCCGGCCTCAGCGGCATCGGCCTCACCCAGCTCTGGGACGGCTACACCGTCCCCGTCTACGTCTTCGCGGTCTTCCAGCTCATGTTCGCGATCATCACGCCCGCCCTGATCAGCGGCGCCCTCGCGGACCGCGTGAAGTTCACCGCCTGGGCCCTGTTCGTCACCCTGTGGGCCACGATCGTGTACTTCCCCGTCGCCCACTGGGTGTGGGGCACCGGCGGCTGGGCCTTCGAACTCGGCGTGATCGACTTCGCGGGCGGCACCGCCGTCCACATCAACGCGGGCGCCGCCGCGCTCGGCGTCATCCTCGTCATCGGCAAGCGCGTCGGCTTCAAGAAGGACCCCATGCGGCCGCACAGCCTGCCGCTCGTCATGCTCGGCGCGGGGCTGCTGTGGTTCGGCTGGTTCGGCTTCAACGCCGGGTCCTGGCTCGGCAACGACGACGGCGTCGGCGCCCTGATGTTCCTCAACACCCAGGTCGCCACCGCCGCCGCCATGCTCGCCTGGCTCGTCTACGAGAAGCTGCGGCACGGCGCCTTCACCACGCTCGGCGCCGCGTCCGGCGCCGTCGCGGGCCTCGTCGCCATCACCCCCTCCGGCGGCTCCTGCTCCCCGCTCGGCGCCCTCGCCATCGGAGCCGTGGCCGGACTGCTGTGCGCCCTGGCCGTCGGCCTGAAGTTCAAGTTCGGCTACGACGACTCCCTCGACGTCATCGGCGTCCACCTCGTCGGCGGCATCACGGGCTCCCTGCTCGTCGGCCTCTTCGCCACCGGCGGCGGCCAGTCCGACGCGAAGGGCCTCTTCTACGGCGGTAACCTCGACCAGCTCGGCAAGCAGGCCGCGGGCGTCGGCGCCGTCCTCGCCTACTCCTTCCTCGCCTCCGCCGTACTCGCCCTCCTCGTCGACAAGACGATCGGCATGCGCGTCAGCGAGGACGAGGAGGTCGGCGGCATCGACCAGGTCCAGCACGCCGAGACGGCGTACGACTTCAGCGGCGCGGGCGGCGGCACGGCACCGCGCACCACGGCCGCCGCACCGGCCCCGGTACCGCAGTCCGCCGCGCCCCCCGCGACGGAGCCGAAGAACAAGAAGGTGGACGCATGAAGCTCATCACCGCGGTCGTCAAGCCGCACCGGCTCGACGAGATCAAGGAGGCCCTCCAGGCCTTCGGCGTCCAGGGCCTGACCGTCACCGAGGCCAGCGGCTACGGACGCCAGCGCGGCCACACCGAGGTCTACCGCGGCGCGGAGTACACCGTCGACCTCGTACCCAAGATCCGCATCGAGGTCCTCGTCGAGGACGACGACGCCGAGCAGCTCGTCGACGTCGTCGTGAAGGCCGCCCGCACCGGCAAGATCGGCGACGGCAAGGTGTGGACGCTGCCCGTCGAGAGCGCCGTCCGCGTCCGGACCGGCGAACGCGGGCCCGACGCGCTGTAGCCCCGGGGCGCCGCGCCCCGGACACCGTGCCGTAACCGCCCTGGACACCGTGGAGAACAGGAGCCGCCGGGTGACGAGTGTGGACGTACGAACCGAGACCGAAGACTCCGGACCCAGCGGCTACGCGGCGGCCCGGCTGCGCCTCCTGCACCAGGAGGCGCGGTCCGGGCCGCCGCGCCGTTCGGCCCTCGCCGGGCTTACCGACGACTGGCTGGGCGGCCTGTTCGCCGCGGGCACGGCCGACCTCGGGGCGCCGCGCGGGGCCGCCCTGATCGCCGTCGGCGGCTACGGCCGCGGCGAGCTGTCCCCGCGCAGCGACCTCGACCTGCTGCTCCTGCACGACGGCAGCGCCGGGCCCGGCGCCCTCGCGGCCCTCGCCGACCGCATCTGGTACCCCGTGTGGGACCTCGGCCTCTCCCTCGACCACTCCGTACGCACCCCCGCCGAGGCCCGCAGGACCGCCGCCGACGACCTCAAGGTCCAGCTCGGCCTCCTCGACGCCCGGCACGTCGCGGGAGACCGCGGCCTCACCACGGCCCTGCGCTCCACCGTCCTCGCCGACTGGCGCAACCAGGCGCCCAAGAGACTCCCCGAGCTGCGCGAACTGTGCGCCGAACGAGCCGAACGGCAGGGCGAGCTGAGCCACCTCCTCGAACCCGACCTGAAGGAGGCGCGCGGCGGCCTCAGGGACATCACAGCGCTGCGCGCCGTCGCCGCCTCCTGGCTCGCCGACGCGCCCCGCGAAGGCCTCGCCGAAGCACACCGCACCCTGCTCGACGTACGCGACGCGCTCCACCTGGCCACCGGCCGCGCCACCGACCGGCTCGCCCTCCAGGAACAGGACCAGGTCGCCGCCGAACTGGGCCTCCTGGACGCCGACGCCCTGCTGCGCCAGGTCTACGAGGCGGCCCGCACCATCGCCTACGCCGGCGACGTCACCTGGCGCGAGGTCTCCCGCGTCCTGCGGGCCCGCGGCGCCCGGCCACGCCTTCGCGGCCTGCTCGGCGGCACCAGGGCCACCCCGGCCGAGCGCTCCCCGCTCGCCGAGGGCGTCGTCGAGCAGGACGGCGAGGTCGTCCTGGCCCGGGCCGCGCGCCCCGAGCGGGACCCCGTCCTGCCGCTGCGCGCCGCCGCCGCGGCGGCCCAGGCAGGCCTGCCGCTGTCCCTGCACGCCGTGCGGCGCCTGGCCGCCATGGCCGGGCCGCTGCCGACACCGTGGCCCGCGGAGGCCCGCGAGCTGCTCGTCACCCTGCTCGGCGCGGGCCGCCCCACCGTCCAGGTGTGGGAGGCCCTGGAGGCGGAAGGCCTGATCACCCGGCTCCTGCCGGACTGGGAGCGGGTGCGGTGCAGGCCGCAGCGCAACGCCGTGCACACCTGGACCGTGGACCGCCACCTCGTCGAGACGGCCGTACGGGCCTCCGCCCTCACCCGCCGCGTCGGACGGCCCGACCTGCTGCTCGTGGCCGGGCTCCTGCACGACATCGGCAAGGGCTGGCCCGGGGACCACTGCGTGGCCGGGGAGATCATCGCCCGCGACGTGGCGACCCGGATCGGCTTCGACAGCGCCGACGCCGCCGTGCTCGCCTGCCTCGTCCGCCACCATCTGCTGCTCGTCGAGACCGCGACCCGGCGCGACCTCGACGACCCCGCCACGGTGAAGACGGTGGCCGAGGCCGTCGGCACCCAGGGCACCCTGGAGCTGCTGCACGCGCTCACCGAGGCCGACGCCCTGGCCACCGGGCCCGCCGCCTGGTCGTGCTGGCGCGGCGCCCTGGTCACGGACCTCGTACGCCGCGTCGGCGAGGTCCTCGCGGGCAACGAGCCGCTCCAGCGCGCCGAGCCGCCCGCGTCGGCCGAGCAGGAGCGGCTCGCCCTGGAGGCCTTTCGCACCGGCGGGCCCGTCCTGGCGCTGCGCACCCGCGCGGAGCCGGCCCCGGACGAGCCCGCCGAAGGCCTCGGCGTGGAGCTGCGCATCGCCGTGCCGGAGCGGCCCGGGATCCTCGCGGCCGCCGCCGGGGTGCTCGCCACCCACCGCCTGACCGTCCGCACGGCCGAACTGCGCGTGCTCGACCTGCCGTCGGAGGTCGGGGGTTCGGTGCTGCTGCTCGACTGGCGGGTGGCCGCCGAGTACGGCTCCCTGCCGCAGGCCGCCCGGCTCCGCGCCGATCTCGTACGGGCCCTCGACGGCTCCCTGGACATCGCGGGGCGCCTCGCGGAACGGGACGCGGCCTACCCGCGTCGGCGCGGGGTGCTCGCCCCGCCGCCGCGCGTCACCGTCGCGTCGGCGGGCTCACGGCGTGCCACGGTCATCGAGGTCCGGGCCCAGGACGCTCCTGGGATGCTGCATCGGATCGGGCTCGCCCTCGAAGCGGCCGGGGTGCGGGTGCGCAGCGCGCACGTGTCGACGCTGGGGGCGAACGCGGTGGACGCGTTCTACGTCACCGGGGCCGACGGGGGGCCGTTGGCGGGGGAGCGGGCGGTCGAGGTGGCGCGGGAGGTGGAGGGGGCGTTGCGGGGCTGAGGTGGCGTGAGGGGTGCTGCGGGGCTGAGGTGGCGCCAGGGTCGTCGCGCGGCTGAGGTGGCCTCCGCGCCGCCTTCGGTTCCGCCCTCGCCCATCGGCGGACGGCAGGCAGGGACACGTGGCTTGCCGGGCCCGATACCCTGGGGTGCAACGCTTACCATCGCCGACCCTGAGGACCGACTCCGCCGTGTTCGATACTCTCTCCGATCGCCTCGCAGCCACCTTCAAGACCCTTCGGGGCAAGGGCAGGCTGTCCGAGGCGGACATCGACGTCACGGCGCGCGAGATCCGTATCGCCCTGCTGGAAGCCGACGTGGCGCTGCCTGTCGTCCGTGCCTTCATCAAGCAGGTCAAGGAGCGCGCGGTCGGGGCCGAGGTCTCGCAGGCCCTGAATCCCGCCCAACAGGTCATCAAGATCGTCAACGAGGAACTGGTCGCGATCCTCGGCGGCGAGACCCGCCGCCTGCGCTTCGCCAAGCAGGGGCCCACGGTCATCATGCTCGCCGGTCTCCAGGGCGCCGGTAAGACCACGCTCGCCGGAAAGCTCGGCCACTGGCTGAAGTCCCAGGGCCACTCGCCGCTGCTCGTGGCCTGTGACCTCCAGCGTCCGAACGCGGTGAACCAGCTGAGCGTCGTCGCCGAGCGCGCGGGCGTCGCCGTGTACGCCCCGCAGCCGGGCAACGGCGTGGGCGACCCGGTGCAGGTCGCCAAGGACTCCATCGAGTACGCCAAGACCAAGGTGCACGACGTCGTCATCGTCGACACCGCGGGACGCCTCGGCATCGACCAGGAGCTGATGCAGCAGGCCGCGGACATCCGCGACGCGGTCAGCCCGGACGAGGTCCTGTTCGTCGTCGACGCCATGATCGGTCAGGACGCGGTCAACACGGCCGAAGCCTTCCGCGACGGCGTCGGCTTCGACGGCGTGGTGCTCTCCAAGCTCGACGGCGACGCCCGCGGTGGTGCGGCCCTGTCGATCGCGCACGTCACCGGCCGCCAGATCATGTTCGCGTCGAACGGCGAGAAGCTGGACGATTTCGACGCGTTCCACCCCGACCGCATGGCGTCCCGCATCCTCGGCATGGGCGACATGCTCACGCTGATCGAGAAGGCCGAGCAGACCTTCTCGCAGCAAGAGGCCGAGAAGATGGCCTCGAAGCTGGCCTCCAAGAAGGGCCAGGACTTCACGCTCGACGACTTCCTGGCACAGATGGAGCAGGTCAGGAAGATGGGGTCGATCTCCAAGCTGCTCGGCATGCTGCCCGGCATGGGCCAGATCAAGGACCAGATCAACAACCTGGACGAGCGGGACGTCGACCGCACCGCCGCGATCATCAAGTCGATGACGCCGGGCGAGCGCCAGGATCCGACGGTCATCAACGGCTCGCGCCGCGCCCGTATCGCCAAGGGCTCCGGCGTCGAGGTCAGCGCCGTGAAGAACCTGGTCGAGCGGTTCTTCGAGGCCCGCAAGATGATGTCCCGCATGGCCCAGGGCGGTGGCATGCCGGGGATGCCCGGGATGCCGGGCATGGGCGGCGGCCCCGGTCGGCAGAAGAAGAAGCAGAAGCAGGCCAAGGGCAAGCAGCGCTCGGGCAACCCGATGAAGCGCAAGCAGCAGGAGGCGGAGGAGGCCGCGCGGCGCGCCGCCGCCGAGGAGGCCGGCGCGGGCGGCGCGTTCGGCCTGCCGGCCGGGCAGGGCGGCAAGGACTTCGAGCTGCCGGACGAGTTCAAGAAGTTCATGGGCTGAGCCCGGGCGGCCCGCCGCACGGCGTGGCTCACTTCGTACGACATCTGGGGCGCTTCCTCGTGTGAGGGGGCGCCCCAGACGTCGTACGGGCGGGTGCCGGTGGTTGTTTTGTGACGTAACGTCCGCTTATGAGCAACCCCGTGCCGCCGCGCCAGAAGCCCGAGCAGCCCTGGCGCTCCGAGGGCGCTCCGGAGCCGCCGCCCGCGCCGCCGCCCAAGCGGAAGATGCCCGGCGGCTGGGGCGGGCTCATCCTCACGGCCCTGATCGTGTACCTGATCGCCAACCTCGTCCTCTCCTTCTTCAACGACGGCGACGAGCCGACCATCTCGTACACCGAATTCAGCAAGCAGGTCGACGACGGCAACGTGTCGAAGATCTACTCCAAGGGCGACGCGATCCAGGGGCAGCTCAAGAAGGAGCAGAAGGACCCGGACGGCGACGAGAAGTACACGAAGTTCACGACCCAGCGGCCCGCCTTCGCGGACGACAAGCTCTGGGAGGACCTGACCAAGCACAAGGTCACGGTCACGGCCGAGCCCGTGGTGCAGGAGCGCAGCTTCCTGTCCAACCTGCTGATCTCGCTGGCGCCGATGCTGCTCCTGGTCGCCCTGTGGATCTTCATCGCGCGGCGGATGGCGTCCGGCATGGGCGGTGCGGGCGGCATGCTCGGCCGCAAGCAGCCGCCGAAGCCGGTGGAGCTGGAGCCGGGCAAGAAGCGCACCACGTTCGAGGACGTCGCGGGCATCGACGAGGTCGAGGGCGAGCTGAACGACGTCGTCGACTTCCTGCGCAACCCCGACGAGTACCGGAAGATGGGCGCCCGGATGCCCGGTGGCGTGCTGCTCGCCGGGCCGCCCGGCACGGGCAAGACGCTGCTCGCGCGGGCGGTGGCGGGCGAGGCGGGGGTGCCGTTCTTCTCCGCGTCGGCCTCCGAGTTCATCGAGATGATCGTGGGCGTGGGCGCCTCGCGCGTACGGGAGCTGTTCGCGGAGGCCCGCAAGGTCGCGCCCGCGATCATCTTCATCGACGAGATCGACACCATCGGGCGGGCGCGCGGCGGCGGCAGCGGCATGGGCGGCCACGACGAGCGCGAGCAGACCCTCAACCAGATCCTCACCGAGATGGACGGGTTCTCCGGCTCGGAGGGCGTCATCGTCATCGCGGCCACGAACCGCGCCGACATCCTCGACCCGGCCCTGACCCGCCCGGGCCGCTTCGACCGGATCGTGAACGTCTCGCCGCCCGACCGGGGCGGCCGCGAGGCCATCCTCAAGATCCACACGCGGGCGATCCCGATGGCGGCCGGCGTCGACCTGGCCCAAGTGGCGCGCACCACCCCGGGGATGACCGGCGCGGACCTCGCGAACCTCGCCAACGAGGCGGCCCTCATCGCCGTGAAGCGCAAGCAGGTGGCGGTCACCCAGGCCGACCTCTCCGAGGCCCTGGAGAAGGTCCAGTTGGGCGCCGAGCGGCCGCTCGTCATGCCGGACGAGGAGCGGCGCCGCACGGCGTACCACGAGAGCGGGCACGCCCTGCTCGGCATGTTGCAGCCGGGCGCCGACCCCGTCCGCAAGATCACCATCGTGCCGCGCGGGCGTGCTCTCGGCGTCACGCTCTCCACTCCGGACTCCGACAAGTACGCGTACACGGAGGAGTACCTGCGCGGCCGCATCATCGGTGCGCTCGGCGGCATGGCGGCCGAACACGTCGTCTACGGGGTCGTCACCACGGGCGCCGAGAACGACCTGGAGCAGGTCACCAGCATCGCGCGCGGGATGGTCGCCCGCTGGGGCATGAGCGAGCGCGTCGGCCGCCTGTCGGCCCTGCCGAACGACGCCCAACAGGCGTACGGTCTCGCCGCCGCTCCCGAGACCCTCGACACCATCGACGGCGAGATGCGCCGCATCGTGGACGAGTGCTACGAGAGCGCGTGCCGCCAACTCCGTGACCACCGGGCCCAGTTGGACGCCCTGGCCGCCGCCCTGCTGGAGAACGAGACCCTGGAGGAGGCGCACGCCTACCGGGTCGCGGGGATCACCCGGCTCACGAAGGACAGCTGAGACCGCGGGGCGGTCGTCGGCCGGTCATCGACGTACGGGGGCTACGGAGATGGCGGTAAGGGCGGTCGGGTTCTACGGGGTCAGCGGTAAGGGTGATGGTGTTCTACGGGGGAGCGATATGAGCGGTCGTGGTCTACGGGGGTCGCGTTATGGGTGGGCACGTACTACGGATCGTGTTTTAGGGGGGTGGCGGTAGTGGTGGTTGTGTTTTACGGGGGTGGCGATAGTGGCGGTCGTGCTCTACGGGGGTGGCGATAGTGGCGGTCGTGCTCTACGGGGGTGGCCAAAGTGGCGTTCGTGTCCTACGGGGATAGCGATAGCCGTGGTCGTGGTCTACAGGGATAGCGATAGCCGTGGTCGTGGTCTATGGGGATGACGGTCAGCGCGTTCGGGCGATGAGGTAGCGGAACACGTTCGGCATCCATATCGTGCCGTCGCGGCGCTGGTGCGGGTGAAGGGCCTCGGTCAGCTCCTTGTCGACCTGCACCTGATCGGTGGCGCCGACCGCCGCGTCGAACAGGCCCGTGGACAGGAGTCCTCGGACGGCGCTGTCCATGTCCGCGTAGCCGAAGGGGCAGGCCACACGGCCCGAGCCGTCCGGCCTGAGGCCCGCGCGCTGCGCGACGTTCTCCAGGTCGTCCCGGCAGGCCGGGCGCCAGCCGCCGGAGCCCCGCAGGGGATCGGCGAGCTTCGTCGCCACCCGGAGCACCGACGAGGTCGCGCAGCGCTCCGGCGGGCCCCAGCCCACCAGGACCACGGGCGCGCCGCGCTCAGCGAGCGGCGCCGCCGCGTCGAGCAGGGCCGAGAGCCCGTCGGCGTCGCCCGCCGTGCATCCGATCGGCTGGAACGCGGTCACCAGGGTGTACGCGGGCGCGTCCGGCGCGGCGGTGTCCTCGGGGGAGCCCTCCAGGAGGCGTGGTCCGGCGTGCGCGCCGAACGAGCCGTCCGGCGCGAGGCGTTGGCGCGCCAGCGCGAGCCGCTCGGGCGCCGAGGGCTCGACCCCGGTCACCGTGGCGCCGCGCGAGGCCGCGAGGAGCAGCGCGAGGCCGGAGCCGCAGCCCAGGTCGAGCAGGCGCGTGCCGGCGCCCACTTCGAGCCGTCGGTACACCGCCTCCACCAGGGGCACCAGCATCCTCTCCTGGATCTCCGCCCAGTCACGCGCGCGTGCGCACCGGTCCACACGTGGGGGTGCACCCGCGCGCGGGAGGTGTGGGTGCACGAGCGTAGGTGTCATCGAAAGCGCCCCAATCCGCTGAGAGTTGTCCAGCTGATTCCTTACGATGCGTCCGCCCCCAGGACGTGCGTTCGCCCTCCCCCGTATGCCAGGGAACTCCGCTTCCGTCGTGGCGTCCAGAGGTTGTCGGGCAATGCTTGTGTGCCCCCGTCGTGCGCCCCCGCGCAGTGATATTCCCGGACCCTTCAGACGGCTCGGACGTACCATGCGCGCCATGGCAAAGGCACCCGTACTCACGCCCCGCGCGGACGATTTCCCCCGCTGGTACCAGGACCTGATCAGCAAGGCCGAACTCGCCGACAACGGACCGGTGCGCGGCACCATGGTCATCCGTCCGTACGGCTACGGCCTGTGGGAGCGGATGCAGCAGGACATGGACGCGCGCATCAAGCGCACCGGTGCGCAGAACGCGTACTTCCCGCTGTTCATCCCGCAGTCGTACCTCACGCGGGAGGCCGAGCACGTGGAGGGCTTCGCGCCGGAGCTGGCCGTCGTCACGCACGGCGGCGGCAAGGAGCTGGAGGAGCCGGTCGTGGTCCGGCCCACCTCGGAGACCATCGTCAACGAGTACTTCTCCAAGTGGGTGCAGAGCTACCGCGACCTGCCCCTGCTGATCAACCAGTGGGCCAACGTGGTCCGCTGGGAGCTGCGTCCCCGGCTCTTCCTGCGCACCTCGGAGTTCCTCTGGCAGGAGGGGCACACCGCCCACGCCACGTACGAGGAGGCGCGGGACTTCGCCGCCCGGATCCACCGGGACGTCTACGGCGCCTTCATGCGGGACTTCCTGGCGATGGACTTCGTGCTCGGCCGCAAGACCGCCAAGGAGCGCTTCGCCGGGGCGATCAACACCCTCACGCTCGAAGGGATGATGGGCGACGGCAAGGCCCTCCAGCTCGGCACCAGCCACGAACTCGGCCAGAACTTCGCGCGCGCCTTCCAGACCCAGTACCTGTCCAAGGACGGCACGCAGGAGCTGGTCTGGCAGACCTCCTGGGGCTCCACGACCCGGCTGGTCGGCGCCCTGGTGATGATGCACGGCGACGACGACGGCCTGTGCGTGCCGCCGCGCCTCGCGCCCGTGCAGGCCGTCGTGCTCGCCGTGAAGGACGACGAGGCCGTCCTGGCCAAGGTCCGCGAGGTCGGCGAGCGGCTGACGGCGGCGGGCGTGCGCGTCCAGGTCGACGACCGCACGGACACGCCCTTCGGGCGGCGCGCGGTGGACTGGGAGCTGAAGGGCGTGCCGGTGCGCGTGGAGATCGGCCCGCGCGACCTGGCGGGCGGCACCGCGATGCTGGTGCGCCGCATCGCGGGCGGCAAGCAGCCCGTGGCCCTCGACGCCCTGGCCGCGCTGCTGCCCACCGTCCTGGAGGAGGACCAGGAACTGCTCCTGACCCGGGCCCGGGAGCGCCGCGAGTCCCGTACGAGCGAGGTGAGCGGCGTCGACGAGGCCGTGGAAGCGACGGCGGCGGGCGGCTGGGCGCGCCTTCCGTGGGCCGCGCTCGGCCCCGGCGGCGAGGCCCGGCTGGCCGAGCACGGCGTGACCGTACGGTGTCTGGTCGCGGAGGACGGGTCGGTGCCGGACGCCGATGAGACACCCGGTAACGTCGCCCTCGTAGCGCGCGCCTACTGAGACTTGAGGTTCCGGTCGGGCTGACTTCGGGAGGCCTTCGACGGCTTCCCCTGGGCGACGCTATGCGCTCTGCGCAACAGGCGTCCCGGCGCGCGGAGTTGACCCGAGCGCCGGGGCGTACGCGCCGCTACGTACCGGCTTGATGCGAGCTGCGAGGCTTCTCCGCAGATCAGCGCACCCGCCCTCGTCCGGACGCATCAACGGCAACTGACGGGTAAGTGCAAAATATTTGAGATGCCCCGGAATGGAACCCGGAGGCACCTCGGCTCGTTGTCACGACGTGAGCACGACACCACCTGTTCTCGCCGCAGAGCTGGCACAGGCGTGGGCCGATATTCAGCGGCACCACCCCGAGCTGCCGGACCTAGCCGCGCCCGAATCCCTGATCGGAGAATCGTCGTCCGCCTGTGGCGCCGAGCTCTCCTTCGAGCGACTGCTGCATGAAGCAGTCCACGGCATCGCCGCGGCCCGCGGAGTGCGTGACACTTCACGCGCGGGCCGCTATCACAACCGCAGATTCCTCGCGATCGCCGAGGAGCTGGGCCTCGACCATCCCGAGGAGCCGCATCCCAGCAGCGGCTTCTCCTTGGTCACGCTCAACCCCGAGGCCAAGAAGCGCTACCGCCCGACGATGGACCGGCTCCAGCGCGCCCTCAAGGCGCACACGGCCGCGACCACGACGGACACCTCACGCACCTTCCGGGGGCCGGCCGCCCGGCACGGCTCCTCGGGCGGCGGCGTGCGCGTCAAGGCCGTCTGCGACTGCGGGCGCAACGTCCGCGTCGTGCCGTCGGTCCTCGCCCAGGCCCCCATCATGTGCGGCGGCTGCGGCAAGCCCTTCCGCATCCCGGAAGTGGTGGGCGTGGGCGCGGGGTGACCCCCCGCGCGCGCAGGGGGTGGTCTCCTTCCTCCGAGGCGGCCCGTGCTCCACGAAGGGGCGGGCCGCCGTTGCCGTGCGGGGCGGAGGCGGGCCCGGTCACGGGCCGGTGAGGGCGTGGCCGACCGGGAGCACCCGCTTCAGGGTGTGGCACAATGGCTAGCTGTACTCGACAGTCGCACAGGACCCCTCTCTCCTCCGGCTGACGCGTCCATCGGGCCACTCGGGTCCGCAACCCCACGCGGCATCTCGTTGTGCCCACCCACGTCAAACCAGGAGAATCCACTCCCGTGGCAGTCAAGATCAAGCTGAAGCGTCTGGGCAAGATCCGTTCGCCTCACTACCGCATCGTCGTCGCCGACTCCCGTACCCGCCGTGACGGCCGGGCCATCGAGGAGATCGGTCTGTACCACCCGGTGCAGAACCCGTCGCGCATCGAGGTCAACGCCGAGCGCGTGGCGTACTGGCTCTCCGTCGGCGCCCAGCCGACCGAGCCCGTTCTCGCCATCCTGAAGAAGACCGGCGACTGGCAGAAGTTCAAGGGCGAGCCCGCCCCGGCGCCGCTGCTGCAGCCCGAGGTCAAGGCCGCGCGCCCGTCCTTCGAGGCCGTCAGCTCCGAGGACGAGCCCAAGGGTGAGGCCATCACCCAGAAGGCGAAGAAGGCTGACAAGAAGGCGGACGAGGCCAAGGCCGAGTCCGCCGAGTCGACCGAGGCCTGAGCATGCTCGAGGAGGCTCTCGAGCACCTCGTGAAAGGCATCGTCGACAACCCCGACGACGTGCGGGTCGCCTCGCGCAACCTGCGCCGCGGGCGCGTCCTCGAAGTCCGGGTCCACCCGGACGACCTGGGCAAGGTGATCGGCCGCAACGGCCGCACCGCACGCGCTCTGCGCACCGTCGTGGGTGCCATCGGCGGCCGTGGTGTCCGCGTCGACCTCGTCGACGTGGACCAGGTTCGCTGAACCGCACGTAGCACCGGCTCGGGCCGGGGAGGGCCTCAGGGCCGTCCCCGGCCCGAGTTCGTGTAAGGGCCCGGGCCCCCATCGCAGGTAGGGACAGGAGAGACACCAGTGCAGCTCGTAGTCGCGCGGATCGGCCGCGCCCACGGCATCAAGGGCGAGGTCACCGTCGAGGTGCGCACCGACGAGCCGGAGCTGCGGCTCGGCCCCGGCGCCGTGCTCGCCACCGACCCCGCCGCCCGGGGACCGCTGACCATCGAGACCGGCCGCGTGCACAGCGGCCGTCTCCTGCTGCGCTTCCAGGGCGTCAGCGACCGCACCGGCGCCGAGGCCCTGCGCAACACCCTGCTCATCGCCGAGGTCGACCCGGACGAGCTGCCCGAGGACGAGGACGAGTTCTACGACCACCAGCTGATGGACCTCGACGTCGTCACCAAGGACGGCACCGAGGTCGGCCGGATCACGGAGATCTCGCACCTGCCCTCGCAGGACCTCTTCATCGTCGAGCGGCCCGACGGCAGCGAGGTGATGATCCCCTTCGTCGAGAGCATCGTCACCGAGATCGACCTGGAGGAGCAGCGGGCCGTCATCGACCCGCCGCCGGGGCTCATCGACGACCGCGCCGAGATCGCCTCCAGCAGGGACGCCGAGATCGCCTCCAGCAGGGACGCCGAGAGCGCCTCCAGCAGGGACGCCGAGAGCGCCTCCAGCAGGGACGCCAAGAGCGCCTCCAGCAGGGACGCCAAGAGCGCCTCCAGCAGGGACGCCAAGAGCGCCGCCGAAGACGGCTCCGAGAGTGCCTCCGAGACCGTGCGGGACGCCCGGAGCGAGGGCGACGCCTGATGCGGCTCGACGTCGTCACGATCTTCCCCGAGTACCTGGAACCCCTGAACGTCTCGCTCGTCGGCAAGGCACGCGCGCGTGGCAGCCTCGACGTGCACGTGCACGACCTCAGGGAGTGGACGTACGACCGGCACAACACGGTCGACGACACCCCCTACGGCGGCGGCCCCGGCATGGTCATGAAGACCGAGCCCTGGGGCGACGCCCTCGACCAGGCGCTCGCCGACGGCTACGAGGCGGGCCGCTCGCAGCCCGCCCTGGTCGTCCCGACGCCCAGCGGCCGCCCCTTCACCCAGGAGCTGGCCGTCGAGCTGTCCGAGCGCCCCTGGCTGGTCTTCACACCCGCGCGCTACGAGGGCATCGACCGCCGCGTCATCGACGAGTACGCGACCCGGATGCCCGTCTTCGAGGTCTCCATCGGCGACTACGTCCTCGCGGGCGGCGAGGCCGCCGTCCTGGTCGTCACCGAGGCCGTGGCCCGACTGCTGCCGGGCGTCCTCGGCAACGCCGAGTCCCACCGCGACGACTCCTTCGCCCCCGGCGCCATGGCCAACCTCCTGGAGGGCCCCGTCTACACCAAGCCCCCCGAGTGGCGCGGCCGCGGCATCCCGGACGTCCTGCTCAGCGGCCACCACGGCAAGATCGCGCGCTGGCGCAGGGACGAGGCGCTGCGCCGCACCACCGCCAACCGGCCCGACCTGATCGAGCGCTGCGAGGCCTCGGCCTTCGACAAGAAGGACCGCGAAATGCTCTCCATCCTCGGCTGGGAGCCCGAGCCGGGCGGCCGATTTTGGCGCAAGGCGCAGGACGTGGAAGAATAGGCCGCTGCTGTGCGTCCAGCGTGCGCCCCTGCCACAGGGGGACACGACGCCCGCCCGACGCGTCCAGCGGCCTCCGTGCCGTGAGTTTCCCCGGAACACCCGCGCGTACGGAAGCACCCCGACTCTCATCACGACATACCGCTGATGACCTGTGGCATCAGCGAGGAAGCAGACGATCATGTCTCACCTGCTCGACTCCGTCGACTCCGCGTCGCTGCGCAGCGACATCCCGGCCTTCCGCCCGGGTGACACCGTCAACGTCCACGTCCGCGTCATCGAGGGCAACCGCTCCCGTGTGCAGCAGTTCAAGGGCGTAGTCATCCGCCGCCAGGGCGCCGGTGTCCGCGAGACCTTCACGGTCCGCAAGGTCTCGTTCTCCGTCGGCGTCGAGCGCACCTTCCCGGTGCACACCCCGATCGTCGAGAAGATCGAGCTGGTCACCCGCGGTGACGTGCGCCGCGCCAAGCTGTACTACCTGCGCGACCTGCGCGGCAAGGCCGCGAAGATCAAGGAGAAGCGCGAGAGCTGAGCTCACGCGCGGGTCCACAGCGGGGCCGGATAGCATCTGGCCCCGATGGACACCGAAGCACAGGACACGGAGCGCGACCGCTCCTCCTCACCCCCCGAGTCCACCCCCGCGAGCGCGGGCGAACCGGACACGGAGGGCACGGAGGAGCGGTCGCGCTCCGTTTTCGCGTCCTTCGTGGCCTGGCTGCCCGGCGGCCGCTTCACCCTGGGCGCGCTGTTCAGCGTGGCCGTCCTGCTGCTCGTCACCACCTTCGTGGTGCAGCCCTACGAGATCCCGAGCGGCTCCATGGAGCCCACGTTCCGCGTCGGTGACCGGATACTCGTCAACAAGTTGGCGTACCGTTTCGGATCCGGGCCGCAGCGCGGTGACGCGGTCGTCTTCGACGGCAGCGGCTACTTCGGAGACGCCGACTACGTGAAGCGGGTCGCGGGCGTCGGCGGCGACCGCGTGGTCTGCTGCGACAAGCGGGGGAGGATCCAGGTGAACGGCCGGTCGGTCGACGAGCCCTACCTCTACCCCGGGGACAAGCCCTCCACAGTGCCCTTCGACGTCGTCGTGCCCGACGGCAGGCTCTTCGTCCTCGGCGACCACCGCAGCGACTCCAGCGACTCCCGCGACCACCTGGGGTCCCCGGGCGGCGGCATGATCCCCGTGGACGACGTCATCGGCAGAGCCGACTGGATCGCCTGGCCGCTCGGCCGCTGGACCTCACTGAAGCGCCCCGACGCGTACGCGCGCGTGCCGGCACCCGGCGGCGCCCATGGGTAGCCGCGGCCGGGCGAGGTCCCCCCAGGGGGCCGACACAGGACTGCCCACCGGCACGCGTCCGACCAGCGGGCCCGTGCTGCCCGGCCGGGCCGAGCGACGCAAGCTCGCCAGGAGGGTCAAGCGCCGCAGGCGCCGCTCCGCGATCAAGGAGATACCTCTCCTCATAGGCGTCGCCCTGCTCATAGCACTGGTCCTGAAGACCTTCCTTGTGCAGGCGTTCGTGATCCCCACGGGCTCCATGGAGCAGACGATCCGCATCGGGGACCGCGTCCTGGTGGACAAGCTCACCCCCTGGTTCGGCAACAAGCCCGAGCGCGGCGACGTCGTCGTCTTCAAGGACCCCGGCAACTGGCTCGAGGAGGAACAGGGCAAGAAGAAGGACGACCCCGTGGTCGTCAAGCAGATCAAACAGGGCCTCACGTTCATCGGCCTCCTCCCGTCCGACGACGAGCGCGACCTGATCAAGCGCGTCGTGGGCGTCGGCGGCGACACGGTGAAGTGCTGTGACAAGAACGACAAGGTCACCGTCAACGGCGTACCGCTCGACGAGCCGTATCTGCACCCGGGCAACAAGCCGTCCAACTTCGCCTTCCGGGTGAAGGTCCCCGAGGGACGCCTGTTCGTCATGGGCGACCACCGCGCGGACTCCGCCGACTCCCGCTTCCACCGCAACGAGAAGTTCAGCGGCACCGTCTCCGAGGACGAGGTCGTCGGCCGCGCGCTCGTCATCGCCTGGCCACTCGGCCACTGGCGCAAACTGGAAGAACCCGATACGTACGCGTCCGTACCCGACGCGCCCGGCGGGTCGGGCACGGCCACAGGAGCGTCGCATAGGGTGGCCCCCGGCGATCGCGATGGAATGACCGGCCTCCCGACCCCTGCGGAACTCCCGCTCGTTATGGGAGTGGTGGGCCTGCGTCGCGTACGGGGCAGGCAGTGGCACGGACTGAGGAGTGGATGTGGGGGATGTGGCGGTCGGCGCACGATCCGGACACGATGGGCCCGAGGAGCGGCCGAGGCACTCCGGGGAGCCCGCGCCCGCGTCGCCGGCAGGCGGCGTGAACGCCGCCCCTGACACCCCGGCCCCGGGGAACGCCGGAGCACCGGGCGAGCCGGGCACGCCGGGCCAGGCACCCGGCGCCGTGCCCGGGACGCCGGAGCCACGGCCCGGGGAGGCCGGCTCCGAGCCGCCGAAGCCGCCCGAGCCGGCCAAGGGCAAGAAGCACAAGTCCTTCTGGAAGGAGCTTCCGCTCCTCATCGGCATCGCCCTCGTCCTGGCCCTGATCATCAAGACCTTCCTGGTCCAGGCGTTCTCGATCCCCTCGGACTCGATGCAGAACACGCTCCAGCAGGGCGACCGGGTCCTGGTCGACAAGCTGACGCCGTGGTTCGGCTCCGAGCCCGAGCGCGGCGAGGTCGTCGTCTTCAAGGACCCGGGCCACTGGCTGGACGGCGAGCCCACCCCCGACCCGAACGCCGTGCAGCGGGTGCTCGGCTGGATCGGCCTGATGCCGTCCGCCGACGAGAAGGACCTCATCAAGCGCGTCGTCGGCGTCGGCGGCGACACCGTGGAGTGCAAGGGCACGGGCCCCCTGAAGGTCAACGGCAAGGCGCTGAACGAGCCGTACGTCTACCCCGGCAACACCCCGTGCACCGACGACGACCAGGGCGGCCAGTTCAAGATCACGGTGCCCAAGGGCAAAATCTGGGTCATGGGCGACCACCGGCAGAACTCGCTGGACTCCCGCTACCACCAGAACCAGCCGGGCGGCGGCGCCGTCCCCGTGGACAACGTCGTGGGCCGCGCCTTCGTCATCGCCTGGCCCCCCACCCGCTGGGGAACGCTGCCGGTCCCGGACACCTTCGACCAGCCCGGCATCAGCCAGGCGATGAGCGCGGCCCCCGCCGCCCTCGGTCTCGCGGGCGCCGTGCCGCTCGTGCTGTGGCGCCGCCGCCGCGTGGCCCGCACCGCCTGATCCCCGGCGGCACCAGGGTTTCTGGCCGGGGTACCGCCGGGTAGTCTGCCGTCCCAGATCGCCGATCTTCCGTGGTCCGGTCCCGTGAGCGCGCCCGTCGGCACCGTACGCCGGTCCGCCGCCGGACCGAGGCCGACGGGGTCGTCTCCGAGCCGGGGAGCACTGGGATGAGCAGCAGGACACGTCGTACGGACGAGGGCCAGGGGCGGCTCGGCAGCGTGCTGTCGGGAGTCGCCGTGGCCCTCGGCTCCGTCCTCTTCCTCGGCGGATCCGTCTGGGGCGCCTTCCTCTACCAGCCGTACACCGTGCCCACCGCATCCATGACGCCGACCATCGGCGCGGGGGACCGGGTGCTCGCCCAGCGGATCGACGGGGACGACGTGCGCCGTGGTGACGTCGTCGTCTTCCGGCAGAAGTCCTGGGGCAACATGCCCATGATCAAGCGGGTCGTCGGCGTCGGCGGCGACAAGGTCGCCTGCTGCACGAAGGGCAAGCTGACCGTCAACGGCAAGCAGATCGCAGAACCGTATCTCTCCACGGGCATGGACAGCGGCATACCGTCCACCACCGTCCCCGAGGGACGCCTCTTCCTGCTCGGCGACGAGCGCAACGGCTCCCTTGACTCCACCGCCCACCTGGAAGAGGCAGGCAACGGCTCCGTGCCCCGCAGTGCCGTCAAGGGCCGCGTCGACGCCGTCGCCTGGCCGCTGGAGGGCATGCTCGACCGCCCCACCGGCTTCGACGCCCTGCCGGGCGGTACGTCCGAGCCGGGGCCCCTGCGGCTCCTCGTCGGGGCGGTCGTGGCGGGCGCCGCGCTGGTGCTCGGCGGGGCCGCGTACGGGCCCGTCGCCCGCCTCGTGCGGCGGGGCGGCGGGGGCCGTACCGGAGTCACGGAGGCGGCCGGTGTCGGCTGAGGAGGCGGCGCGGGGAGCGGCGGGACCGGGGGACGGCGGGGAGCCCGTGGCCGACGCGGTGGCCGGGCGGCCGCTGCGGAAGGTCGCCCGCGTCGTGCTGCTCGACGAGCGGGACCGGATCCTGCTGCTGCACGGCCACGAGCCGGGCGATCCGGCGGACGACTGGTGGTTCACGCCGGGCGGCGGCCTGGAGGGCGACGAGACGCGTGAGCAGGCCGCCCTGCGGGAGCTTGCCGAGGAGACCGGCATCACGAACGTCCAGCTCGGCCCGGTCCTGTGGCGGCGCGTGTGCTCCTTCCCGTTCGCCGGACGGCGCTGGGACCAGGACGAGTGGTACTACCTGGCGCGTACGTCCCAGACGGCGACCCGGGCGACGGGCCTGACCGACCTGGAGCGACGCAGCGTCGCCGGAGCGCGTTGGTGGACGTGCCGGGAACTGGCCCGGGCGCATGAGACGGTGTATCCGACCAGGCTCGCCGAGCTGCTGCGCAAGCTGCTCGACGAGGGTCCTCCGCAACGGCCCGAGACCCTGGACACGGAAATCGTGTAGAGGCCTCCGGGGCTGGCGCACAATAGGGGGACGCACGGCTGAAGGGGAACATGCCATGAGCGCCGAGGACCTCGAGAAGTACGAGACCGAGATGGAGCTGAAGCTCTACCGGGAGTACCGAGATGTCGTCGGTCTGTTCAAATACGTGATCGAGACCGAGCGGCGTTTCTACCTCACGAACGACTACGAGATGCAGGTGCACTCGGTCCAGGGCGAGGTGTTCTTCGAGGTCTCCATGGCAGACGCCTGGGTGTGGGACATGTACAGGCCGGCGCGGTTCGTCAAGCAGGTACGGGTACTCACGTTCAAGGACGTGAATATCGAGGAGCTGAACAAGAGCGATCTGGAGCTGCCGGGCGGCTGACATGCCCGCGCTGGGCGGCTGAGGCCGCCTGTGCCGGGCCGCTGACGCTGCCCTGTGTTGGGCCGCTGACGCTGCCTGTGTTGGGTCGCCGACGCCGCCTGCTGGATGGGGCGCTCCTCGTGTGGGTGACGGAGTTGTCCACAACCCGTCGGTAGCGCACCAAGATCCACAACGTGCGGCCGGCCTCGCGACCGTTGGTGTCGGAGGTGGTGCCGACATGAACGCACGAGGCGCACTCGGCAAGTACGGCGAACAACTGGCCGCCCGGCGGCTCGCCGAAGCCGGTATGACGGTCCTGGAGCGCAACTGGCGCGGAGGCAGGACGGGAGAGATCGACATCGTCGCCCGGGACGGCGACGTGCTGGTGGTCTGCGAGGTGAAGACCCGCAGGGTGGCGTCCTTCCAGCACCCGATGGCGGCGGTGACCCCCGCCAAGGCCGAGCGGCTGCGCGGCCTCGCCGAGCGCTGGGTCCAGGAGCACGGCGGAGCCCCACCGGGCGGTGTGCGGCTCGACGTGGTCGGCGTCCTGCTGCCCGAGCGCGGCGCGCCCGTGGTGGAGCACGCGCGGGGGGTGGCCTGATGGGATTCGCGCGTACGTGCTCGGTGGCGCTCGTCGGGGTGGAGGGCGTCGTCGTCGAGGTGCAGGCCGATCTGGAGCCGGGCGTCGCCGCGTTCACGCTGGTGGGACTCCCCGACAAGAGCCTCACGGAGAGCCGCGACCGAGTCAGGGCGGCCGTCGTCAACTCGGGCGGCGAGTGGCCCCAGAAGAAGCTCACGGTGGGCCTGAGCCCCGCGTCGGTGCCCAAGGGCGGCAGCGGGTTCGACCTGGCGGTGGCCTGCGCGGTCCTCGGTGCGGCGGAGCGCATCGACCCCCGGGTCCTCGCCGACATCGTGATGATCGGTGAACTGGGCCTCGACGGCCGGGTGCGACCGGTGCGCGGCGTGCTGCCCGCCGTCCTGGCGGCGGCCGACGCGGGGTACGAGCAGGTGGTCGTCCCCGAGTGCACGGCGGCGGAGGCCGCGCTGGTGCCCGGCGTCTCCGTCCTCGGCGTGCGCAGCCTGCGCCAGCTGATCGCGGTGCTCACCGACGAGCCCGTGCCGGACGAGGCACCGGACGACTCCGGGCGGCCGGACCCTCTGATGGCAGGCCTCAGCCTGCCGGGCGCCGGGATCGGCGTGGACGTCAGCGGTGTCGGCGCGCAGGACCACGACCACGCGCACGACCTGGCGGACGTGGTGGGCCAGCTGTCGGCACGCACGGCCATGGAGGTGGCGGCCGCGGGAGGGCACCACGTCTTCCTCTACGGATCACCGGGCGCGGGCAAGACGATGCTCGCCGAGCGACTGCCGACGATCATGCCCAGGCTGACCAGGACGGAGTCCCTGGAGGTGACGGCGGTCCACTCGGTCGCGGGCATGCTGCCGCCGGGCAAGCCCCTCGTGGACATCCCGCCGTTCTGCGCGCCGCACCACTCCTCGACCATGCAATCGCTCGTGGGCGGAGGCCGGGGCATCGCCCGCCCCGGCGCGGTTTCGCTGGCGCACCGCGGCGTGCTGTTCCTTGACGAGGCCCCGGAGTTCAGCACCCAAGCGCTCGAGGCCCTGCGGCAGCCGCTGGAGTCCGGGCACGTCGTGATCGCCCGGAGCGCCGGGGTGGTGCGGCTGCCGTCACGGTTCCTCATGCTTCTCGCGGCCAACCCGTGCCCGTGCGGCCGGTTCAGCCTGACTGGTGACGCCTGCGACTGCTCGCCCAGCAGCGTCCGCCGCTATCAGGCCCGGCTCTCCGGGCCACTCCTGGACCGGGTCGACCTGAGGGTCGAGGTGGAGCCCGTGACACGCGCCGAGCTGACGGCGCAGGGGGCGCGGGGCGAGAGCACGCGCGCGGTGGCCGAGCGGGTGCGAGCGGCCCGTGAGCGGGCGGCCACCCGCTTCAGGGACACGCCGTGGCGCGCGAACAGCGATGTGCCCGGCCATGAGCTGCGCACCCGCTGGCACGCGCGGCTGGGCGCGATGGCGGAGGCGGAGCGCTGCCTGGAGCGCGGGCTGCTGACCGCGCGCGGCCTGGACCGGGTCCTGCGGGTCGCCTGGACCATCGCGGACCTGGCGGGCCACGACCGCCCCGGCGAGGACGACGTGGGCCTTGCGCTGCAACTGCGCACGGGGGTGCCCCGCGGGGTGCCCATGGTGGTGGGGGCGCGGACGTGAGCGCGAAGCCGGGGCCGCCCTCGGCCTCCGAGCCGTACCGGGGCGGCGCGCGGGACGGAGGCGCCTCCCCGGGCCCAGGTGCCGCCCCCGCTCAGGGCCCTGGTCTTCCCTCGGGCCCAGGCCCCTCCCCGGGCCCAGGTGCCTTCCCAGCTCAGGACCCGGGCCTGCCCCCGGATCCGGGCCCCTGCCCGGGCCCGTCCGCCGCCCCGGACGACGAGCGGCTCGCCCGGGTCGCCCTCACCCGCGTCCTTGAGCCGGGCGACGCCGTGGGCGGGTGGTGGCTGCGGGAGTGGGGAGCCGCGGAGGTGCTGAGCCGGCTGGAGGAGGACGAGGAGATGCTGCCGGGGGTGAGCGCCCGGCGCTGGGAGGGCCTTCGGGCGCGTGTTGGGCGGGTGCGGGCGGTGCGGGACCTGGAGGTAGCGGCCGCGGCCGGGGCGCGGTTCGTGACGCCCAAGGACGCGGAGTGGCCGGCGCAGCTCGACGACCTGGGGGACGCGCGGCCCGTGGGGCTCTGGGTGCGGGGGCGCCCCTCGCTGCGGATCTGGGCCCTGCGCTCGGTGGCCCTCGTGGGAGCGCGGGCCTGCACGGAGTACGGAGCACACATGGCGGCGACCCTCGGCGCGGGACTCGCCGAGCGCGGCTGGGTGGTGGTGTCCGGCGGCGCGTACGGCGTGGACGGCGCGGCCCACCGGGGCGCCCTGGGCGCGGGCGGCGCCACCGTGGCAGTGCTCGCCTGCGGGGTCGACAGGACCTACCCGCGCGGACACACCCAGTTGATCGGCCGCATCGCGGAACAGGGCCTGGTCGTGGGGGAGTTGCCACCAGGAGACCACCCGACCCCGAGCAGATTCGTCCTGCGGAACCGGGTGATCGCGGCCCTCACCCGCGGCACCGTCGTCGTGGAGGCGGCCTATCGCAGCGGCGCCCTGGTCACGGCGCGGGCCGCGCGGGACCTCGGGCGGTTCACGATGGGCGTGCCGGGCCCCGCCACGAGCGGCTTGTCGGCGGGGGTCCATGAACTGCTGCGGGGGGACGCGGTCCTGGTCACCGACGCCGCCGAAGTGGCCGAACTGGTGGGGGACATGGGCGAACTGGCCCCGCGGCGCCGAGGCCCGGTCGTGCCGCGCGACCTGCTCGACCCCGGCGCGGCCCGGGTGCTCGCGGCCCTGCCCGCCCGCGGCGCGGCGGTGGTGTCCGACGTGGCGCGGGGCGCGGGCACGAGCGCGGACGACACGGTCGCCAGGTTGTACGAACTTCGCTCGCTGGGGTTCGTCGAACGACAGGGCGACGGCTGGCAGTTGACACGCCAGGCGTTTCTGTCGGTGTTTCCGGAGGGGGGTGATGCGTGACTGTGCGTGTTCCGCCGGATGGATGACGGCGCGGCGTCCGCCTGACGGCCTTGGGAAACGGTGCAGTTGGCGCCTTAGATCCATTACGCAGAGCGACGGCGGCGAATCGGCCGGACGTAAAGCGGAACGTATCTGCGTACGCGCGATCCCATACTCTTCGCTCACCGCGACACTTCAGTCACGCTACGCTCACGACGAATCCGGTGCAGACAGGCAATCAGACGGACAACCTCATTCACTTCACGCAAACCCACAACCGCACTAGTTCCGGCAACCTCTCAGGTTCACGGCAGAACGGCTCAAGGCGACGTATGCCCCAGCACACCTCCGGGTCCGACCGGGCGGCCATTCCCCCCGCCGCCCGTAGCGGCGAGCAGGAGCGGCGGCCACCCGCGCCCTCGTCGCTGGACGAGCTGTGGCGGTCGTACAAGTCGACGGGTGACGGGCGGCTGCGCGAGCAGCTGATCCTGCACTACTCGCCCCTGGTGAAGTACGTCGCGGGCCGCGTCAGCGTCGGCCTCCCGTCCAACGTCGAACAGGCCGACTTCGTCTCCTCCGGGGTCTTCGGGCTCATCGACGCGATCGAGAAGTTCGACATCGAGCGGTCGATCAAGTTCGAGACGTACGCGATCACCCGTATCCGCGGGGCCATGATCGACGAGCTGCGGGCGCTCGACTGGATCCCCCGGTCGGTCCGGCAGAAGGCGCGCAACGTGGAGCGGGCCTACGCCACCCTGGAGGCCCGGCTCAGGCGCACGCCGTCGGAGGGCGAGGTCGCCGCCGAGATGGGGATCCCGGTGGAGGAACTGCACGCGGTGTTCAGCCAGTTGTCGCTCGCCAACGTGGTCGCCCTGGAGGAGCTGCTGCACGTCGGCGGCGAGGGCGGCGACCGGCTGAGCCTGATGGACACGCTGGAGGACACCGCCGCCGACAATCCGGTCGAGGTCGCCGAGGACCGTGAGCTGCGGCGGCTGCTCGCGCGTGCCATCAACACGCTGCCGGAGCGCGAGAAGACCGTCGTCACGCTGTACTACTACGAGGGCCTCACGCTGTCCGAGATCGGCAACGTGCTCGGGGTGACCGAGAGCCGGGTGAGCCAGATCCACACCAAGTCGGTGCTCCAGCTGCGGGCGAAGCTGGCCAGTTTTGGTCGCTGAGTGAGCTGAATCGTCCCTTCCTGGGCCGCGCCGCTGCCGGCTCCTGGCCTCGTCCGCGCCGTGCGTTCGCCTCGCCGCGCCCGGGCGGCCAGGAAGAGTGCCTGCCTGGCGGCCTCCCCTGGCGCGGGGCGCGTCCGTAAAGTGGGGGCGTGCCAAGGATTCGAGCGGCCTCTGTGGCCGAGCACCGGTCGATGCAGCGCGGCGCCCTGCTGGACGCCGCGCGCACCCTGCTGTCCGAGGGCGGGACGGAGGCGCTGACGTTCCCCGCGCTCGCCGAGCGCACGGGGCTCGCGCGGTCGTCCGTCTACGAGTACTTCCGCTCGCGGGCGGCCGTCGTCGAAGAGCTGTGCGAGGTCGACTTCCCCGTCTGGGCTGCGGAGGTCTCGGCGGCGATGGAGCGGGCCGAGACGCCCGAGGGGCAGATCGAGGCCTATGTGCGCCAGCAACTCGCCCTGGTCGGGGACAGGCGGCACCGGGCCGTGGTCGCGATCTCCGCGAGCGAGCTGGACGCCGGGGCGCGGGAGAAGATCCGGGCCGCGCACGGCGGCCTCGTGGCCATGATCGTGGAGGCGCTCGACGCCCTCGGGCATCAGGAGCCCCGGCTCGCGGCCATGCTGCTCCAGGGCATCGTGGACGCGGCGGTGCGGCGCATCGAGCTGGGGGTGGCCGAGAAGCCCGAGGCCATCACGGAGGCGGCCGTGTCCATGGCCCTGCGGGGTGTGCGGGGCTGAGCCCCGGGCTCGGCGCCTGGCTCGGCCCTGGCCGGGCGTGCGCGCCGCTCCCCGAGGCAGGGCCGTGCGCGGCCTTCCCCGAGGCCTCGGCCGGCCAGGAGACACTCCAGCCGCTCTGCGGGACGACTGCCCACAGCCAGGACGACCAGAGCGGCGCGGGCGGCCTCGCTCCGGTGCCCGTCAGTGGCAGCAGCCGCGACGGGCCCCCGCCCAGCAGCCACGGCGGCAGCAGACCCAAGGGATTCAGATACGCCTCCGCCCGGCGCAGGCCCCAGTGGAGGCAGGCCGTGGCGCAGTGCGAGCGGGCCGAGGCCTCCAGCGTGCCCAGGAGGGTGCCTGCGCCGACCTCGGCGCCTTTCTTCACGGAGGCTCACACCGGTTCGTACGTCGTGCGCAGCGGTGGGTCCCCGGTGCCCGTCAGCTCCACCGTGATCACGCCTCGGCCCGCCACCCGGCCCGCGTAGGAGACCCGCCCCGCCGCCACCGCCCGCACGGGGGAGCCCGGGGGAGCGGCCAGGTCCACGCCCCGGTGGCCCGGGCCGTACGCCGTCGCCGGGGGCTCCCAGCCGCGCACGATCCAGGGGCGCGCGCCCACCGGCCAGGAGCCGCCCACCGCGGGCACCGGATCGACGGCCGCCAGGGCGCCCGGAGGCGGCAGCGCGGCGAGCAGCGCGAGGAGGGCCAAGGTCAGGAAGCGTCGTGGACGTGACATGCGAGAACGGTCCCGCGCCACCGCGATCCGCAGGGATCTTGGCCGGGAACTGTGGACTACCAGCCGGTTGTGGACAGCGGCGTCACCCGGCACCTCGCGGGTCCCGTACACTTCATGTGGCGATCCGGGTCACCGGGTCGACTTCGCACGCCCCGGCACCGGGCTCTCGCAGCCGCCGGTGTCAGCGCCTTTCGGTCCCGCACGCGAGTGCGTGGCACGGCGCGCGGCAGGGCGTCAGGACACAACCGAGAACACCAAGGAGTACGGCCATGGCCGTCGTCACGATGCGGGAGCTGCTGGAAAGCGGCGTCCACTTCGGTCACCAGACCCGTCGTTGGAACCCGAAGATGAAGCGCTTCATCTTCACGGAGCGCAACGGCATCTACATCATCGACCTGCTCCAGTCGCTGTCGTACATCGACCGCGCCTACGAGTTCGTCAAGGAGACCGTCGCCCACGGCGGCACGGTCATGTTCGTGGGTACGAAGAAGCAGGCGCAGGAGGCCATCGCCGAGCAGGCCACCCGCGTCGGCATGCCTTACGTCAACCAGCGCTGGCTGGGCGGCATGCTCACCAACTTCTCGACCGTCTACAAGCGCCTCCAGCGCCTCAAGGAGCTTGAGGCCATCGACTTCGAGGACGTGGCCGCCTCCGGCCTCACCAAGAAGGAGCTGCTGGTCCTCTCCCGCGAGAAGGCCAAGCTGGAGAAGACCCTCGGCGGTATCCGCGAGATGCAGAAGGTGCCCAGCGCCGTCTGGATCGTGGACACCAAGAAGGAGCACATCGCGGTTGGCGAGGCCCGGAAGCTGAACATCCCGGTCGTCGCGATCCTCGACACCAACTGCGACCCCGACGAGGTCGACTACAAGATCCCGGGCAACGACGACGCGATCCGCTCCGTCACCCTGCTCACCCGCGTGATCGCTGACGCCGTCGCCGAAGGCCTCATCGCCCGCTCCGGCGTGGCCACCGGTGACTCGAAGCCGGGCGAGAAGGCCGCGGGCGAGCCGCTCGCCGAGTGGGAGCGCGACCTGCTCGAGGGCGAGAAGAAGGCCGACGAGAAGGCCGACGAGAAGGCTGCTGACGCCGAGGCCCCCAAGGCCGAGGAGAAGCCCGCCGAGGCCGCCGAGGCTCCGGCCGCGGACGCCGCCGAGCAGGCCTGACCTCAGCATCGGATGCTGACGGCGGGGGCCCGCGCCACGAGCGCGGCCCCCGCCGTTCACCCGTAGATCTTCGACTTCGAGAAAGACTTCAGAGAATCATGGCGAACTACACCGCCGCTGACGTCAAGAAGCTCCGCGAGCTGACCGGCGCCGGCATGATGGACTGCAAGAAGGCGCTCGACGAGGCCGAGGGCAACGTCGACAAGGCCGTCGAGGCGCTGCGCATCAAGGGCCAGAAGGGCGTCGCCAAGCGCGAGGGCCGCTCCGCCGAGAACGGCGCGATCGTCTCCCTGATCGCCGACGACAACTCCACCGGTGTCATCGTCGAGCTGAAGTGCGAGACGGACTTCGTCGCCAAGGGCGAGAAGTTCCAGGCCGTCGCCGCCGCGATCGCCGCGCACGTCGCCAAGACGAACCCGGCCGACATCGAGGCGCTGCTCGCCTCCGAGATCGAGGCCGGCAAGACCGTCCAGGCGTACGTCGACGAGGCCAACGCCAACCTCGGCGAGAAGATCGTCCTGGACCGCTTCGCGCAGTTCTCGGACGGCTTCGTCACGGCCTACATGCACCGCACGATGCCCGACCTGCCCCCGCAGATCGGTGTCCTCGTCGAGCTGGACAAGCCGAACGCCGACGTCGCCCGCGGCGTCGCCCAGCACATCGCCGCCTTCGCGCCGAAGTACCTCTCCAAGGAGGACGTCCCGGCCGAGGTCGTCGAGGCCGAGCGCCGCGTCGCCGAGGAGACCACCCGCGCCGAGGGCAAGCCCGAGGCCGCCCTGCCGAAGATCGTCGAGGGTCGCCTCAACGGCTTCTTCAAGGAGGCCACCCTCCTGGGTCAGCCGTACGCCCTCGACAACAAGAAGTCCGTCGAGAAGGTCCTCCAGGAGGCCGGTGTCACCCTGAAGCGCTTCGCGCGCATCAAGGTCGGCATCTGAGTCCGTACCACGATCGCCGGTAGACCCCGCTAGGGTCTACCGCGGTCGCCCGCGCGCGCAGCGGCGCGCGCGACGGCCGTGACGTCGTACGCGAGGGCCGTACCGAGAGCGACGGTGCGCCTCGCACGCGACGGACGACCGCAAGATCTGACGAGGAGGCCATTGCCGAGCATGGGATGAACACCACCCCACCGGCAATGGCCTCTTCGTATGTGCACCACAAGGAGAACTCCATGACCAAGGCCGACACCAAGACTGACGACGGCAAAGTGGCCGGGCGCTTCCTGCTGAAGCTCTCCGGTGAGGCGTTCGCCGGAGGCGGCGGCCTCGGCGTCGACCCCGATGTGGTGCACAAGATCGCCCGGGAGATCGCGGCCGTCGTGCGGGACGGCGCGCAGATCGCCATCGTCATCGGCGGCGGCAACTTCTTCCGCGGCGCCGAACTACAGCAGCGCGGCATGGACCGGGCCCGCTCCGACTACATGGGCATGCTCGGCACGGTCATGAACTGCCTCGCCCTCCAGGACTTCCTGGAGAAGGAAGGCATCGACTGCCGCGTGCAGACCGCCATCACCATGGGCCAGGTCGCGGAGCCGTACATCCCGCTGCGCGCCGTACGCCACCTGGAGAAGGGCCGCGTCGTGATCTTCGGTGCGGGCATGGGCATGCCGTACTTCTCCACCGACACCACCGCCGCCCAGCGCGCTCTGGAGATCGACGCCGAGGCCCTGCTCATGGGCAAGAACGGCGTCGACGGGGTCTACGACTCCGACCCCAAGAAGAACCCGGACGCGGTGAAGTTCGACTCCCTCGGCTACGGCGAGGTCATCACCCGCGACCTGAAGGTCGCCGACGCCACCGCCATCACGCTGTGCCGGGACAACAAGCTCCCCATCCTCGTCTTCGAGCTGCTCGCGGAGGGCAATATCGCGCGGGCGGTCAAGGGTGAGAAGATCGGCACGCTCGTCGGGGACCCGGACTCCCGGGCCTGAGCCGAGGACGTCCGTCCCGCACGAGGCCCCACCGGGCCCCACGAGGCCCCACCGGACTCCACGGGGCCCCAGGGGGCTCCGAGGCGCCTCGGAGGGATGGACAAAGCCCTGCCGGTCGGACACCGTGCAGGAAAGAGACGCGACGCAGCCGGCCGATCCATGGAAGCCGGGCCCACTCAAGACACGCAGGAGCAAGTGGTGATCGAAGAGACCCTCCTCGAGGCCGAGGAGAAGATGGAGAAGGCCGTCGTGGTCGCCAAGGAGGACTTCGCCGCGATCCGCACCGGCCGTGCGCACCCGGCGATGTTCAACAAGATCGTGGCCGACTACTACGGCGCGCTGACGCCGATCAACCAGCTCGCCTCGTTCTCGGTGCCCGAGCCGCGCATGGCGGTCGTGACGCCGTTCGACAAGACCGCCCTGCGCAACATCGAGCAGGCGATCCGCGACTCCGACCTCGGCGTCAACCCGAGCAACGACGGCAACATCATCCGGGTGACGTTCCCCGAGCTGACCCAGGACCGCCGCAAGGAGTACATCAAGGTCGCCAAGACCAAGGCCGAGGACTCCAAGATCTCGATCCGCTCGATCCGCCGCAAGGCCAAGGAAGCCCTCGACAAGGCGATCAAGGACGGCGACATCGGCGAGGACGAGGGGCGCCGCGCCGAGAAGGAACTCGACGACCTCACCGCCAAGTACGTCGCCCAGGTCGACGAGCTGCTCAAGCACAAGGAAGCCGAGCTGCTCGAGGTCTGACCCGTGGGGTCTGCCGAGTCGAGCGACGTCTGATCTAGGTCTGAGGAATCCGATTCCGTGAACGACACTTCCTGGGGGGCGCCGTCCAGAGCCGGGTACTGGGGGGCGCCCGACCAGGGGCCGGTCCAGGGTGCTGCCCCGGTGGGTCCCGCACACGATGCGCACGCGCTGAATCCGTCAGAGACTCAGCCCATGCCCATCGTTCCCGACGTAGCCGCGAGCGGCGGACACCAGGACGACGACCGGGGGGCTGCTCAGTCGAGCGGCCCCCTGTTCCGTGACGAGACCGCGCGCGGCGCGCACGCAGCGCACGCGGAGCCCGCGGCGAACCCCGCGCAGAAGCCGCAGGAGCCCATGACCGGCGCACCACAGCCCGCCCCAGCACCGCAGAAGAAGAGCGCGGGGCGCGACCTCGGGGCGGCCATAGGGGTCGGGGTGGGCCTCGGTGCCGTCATCCTCGCGTCGCTGTTCTTCGAGAAGTCCGTCTTCATCGGCGTCATAGCGGTCGCCGTCGTGGTCGGCCTGTGGGAGCTGACCTCCCGCCTCCAGGAGCGCAAGGCCATCAAGGCGCCGCTCGTGCCCCTCGCGGTGGGCGGCGCGGCGATGGTCGTCGCCGGGTACGTGCGCGGCGCCGAGGGTGCCTGGGTGGCGATGGCGCTCACCGCCCTCGCGGTACTCGTCTGGCGTATGACCGAGCCTCCCGAGGGCTACCTCAAGGACGTCACCGCGGGCGTCTTCGCGGCCTTCTACGTGCCGTTCCTCGCCACCTTCGTGGCGCTGATGCTCACCGCGGACGACGGTCCGCAGCGCGTGCTCACGTTCCTGATCCTGACCGTGGTCAGTGACACCGGCGCGTACGCGGTCGGCTGGCGCTTCGGCAAGCACAAGCTGGCGCCGCGCATCAGCCCCGGAAAGACCCGCGAGGGCCTGCTCGGCGCGGTCGCCTTCGCCATGGCGGCGGGCGCGCTGTGCATGCACTTCATGATCGACGACGGCGAGTGGTGGCAGGGCCTGCTGCTCGGCCTCGCGGTGGCCGCGAGCGCGACGCTCGGCGACCTCGGCGAGTCCATGATCAAGCGGGACCTCGGCATCAAGGACATGGGCACGCTGCTGCCGGGCCATGGCGGCATCATGGACCGGCTTGATTCGCTGCTTCCGACGGCGCCGGTGGTGTGGCTGTTGCTGGTGGTGTTCGTCGGGTCGGGGTGAAACGGCGACGGGGTTACCCTGGAAGGGCGTGCTGTGCTGTGGTGCACGGTGCGCCCTTTCCCCGCATCCGCGGGGGTGTTCCCGTGAGGTCCCCCGGCTTCGGCATCATGCGCCCGGCCTCTCCGCGTCAGCGGAGGTCATTCGGCCTCGCCGTACTGAGGAGTAGCCGCTCGTGACCCCGCCCGCACCTGGAGAGCTGACCTTCGTCGCGCCGCGCGGAGCCAAGAAGCCGCCGCGCCATCTCGCCGACCTCACGCCCGCCGAGCGCAAGGAGGCCGTCGCCGCCATCGGCGAGAAGCCGTTCCGCGCCAAGCAGCTCTCGCAGCACTACTTCGCGCGGTACGCCCACGACCCCGAGCAGTGGACGGACATTCCTGCCGGAGCGCGCGGCAAGCTCCAGGAGGCGCTGCTTCCCGAGCTGATGAGCGTCGTACGGCACATCAGCTGTGACGACGACACCACGCGCAAGACCCTGTGGCGCCTCTTCGACGGCACGCTCGTGGAGTCCGTGCTCATGCGCTACCCCGACCGGGTGACCATGTGCATCAGCTCCCAGGCGGGCTGCGGCATGAACTGCCCGTTCTGCGCCACGGGCCAGGCCGGCCTCGACCGGAACCTGTCCACGGCCGAGATCGTGCACCAGATCGTGGACGGCATGCGGGCCCTGCGCGACGGCGAGATCCCGGGTGGCCCCGCACGGCTCAGCAACATCGTCTTCATGGGCATGGGCGAGCCACTGGCCAACTACAACCGGGTGGTCGGCGCGATCCGCCGCCTCACCGACCCCGAGCCGGACGGCCTGGGCCTGTCCCAGCGCGGCATCACCGTCTCGACGGTCGGCCTGGTGCCCGCCATCCACCGGTTCGCCGACGAGGGCTTCAAGTGCCGCCTCGCGATCTCCCTGCACGCGCCGGACGACGAGCTGCGTGACACCCTCGTGCCGGTGAACACCCGGTGGAAGGTCCGCGAGGTCCTGGACGCCGGCTGGGAGTACGCCGCGAAGTCCGGCCGCAGGCTCTCCATCGAGTACGCCCTGATCCGCGACATCAACGACCACGCGTGGCGTGGTGACCGCCTCGGGCGCCTCCTCAAGGGCAAGCCGGTGCACGTCAACCTGATCCCGCTGAACCCGACGCCGGGCTCGAAGTGGACGGCCTCGCGCCCCGAGGACGAGAAGGCCTTCGTCGAGGCCATCGCCGCCCACGGCGTGCCGGTGACCATCCGTGACACCCGAGGTCAGGAGATCGACGGCGCCTGTGGACAACTCGCGGCGGCCGAACGCTAGCGCGGTACGCTGGCCGGAACATCTGCATATTCCGACAGGGGAGCGCCACAGCGCTGAGAGTGCGGCACCTGAGACAGGCCGGCCGCAGACCCTCTGAACCTCGCCCGGGTCATTCCGGGTAGGAAGTTCGGTCACCACTCAAGCTGTTGCGCCCTGCCCGCGAACCGCCCGGTTCGCGTGCAGGGCCGCGTCTTCTCCTGGTCACTCCAGGAGGAATGAACTCACGTGAGCACCACCAAGAAGGCCACCCTCACCGCGGTCGCGGTGGGCCTCGGGCTCGTCGCCGTCTCCGCGTGCGGCTCCGGCAGTGACTCCGGCGGCGGCTCCACGGGGTCCAAGGACGTCACCCTGGTCAGCCACGGTTCCTTCAACGTCTCCAAGGACGTCCTGAAGGACTTCGAGAAGCGCTCCGGGTACAAGGTCCGCGTCCTCAAGGACGGCGACGCGGGCCAGGCGGTCAACAAGGCGATCCTCACCAAGGGCAACCCGCAGGGCGACGTCTTCTTCGGCGTCGACAACACCCTGCTCTCGCGCGCCCTTGACAACGGACTCTTCCAGCCGTACGAGGCCAAGGACGCGGGCCGGGTGAAGCCCGAGTACCGGCTCCCGAAGGGCGAGCGCCGCGTGACGCCCGTCGACAGCGGCGACATCTGCGTGAACTACGACAAGAAGTACTTCGCCGACAAGAAGCTCGCGCCCCCGAAGACCTTCGCCGACCTGGTCAAGCCCGCGTACAAGAACCTCCTCGTCACCGAGAACGCCTCCACGTCCTCGCCGGGACTCGGCTTCCTGCTCGGCACGGCGGCCGCGTACGGCGACGACGGCTGGCAGGGCTACTGGAAGAAGCTCAAGGACAACGGCGTCAAGGTCGTCGACGGCTGGGACCAGGCCTACAACCAGGAGTTCTCGGGCTCCGCGGGCGGCAGGAAGGCCAAGGGCGACCGGCCGCTCGTCGTGTCGTACGCCTCCTCGCCGCCCGTCGAGGTCCTGTACGCCAAGCCGCAGCCGAAGCAGGCCCCGACCGGCGTCGCGACCGGCACCTGCTTCCGGCAGATCGAGTACGCGGGTCTGCTGAGCAACGCCAAGAACGCCAAGGGCGGCAAGGCCCTGCTCGACTTCCTGTCCGGCAAGCGGTTCCAGGACGACATGCCGCTCCAGATGTTCGTGAACCCCGTGCGGGAGGGCGCGCAGGTGCCGGAGCTGTTCCGCAAGCACGGCGTCGAGGTCGCGAAGCCCGCGACCATGGCCCCCAAGAAGATCGCCGACAACCGTGAGCCGTGGGTCAAGTCGTGGACCTCGCTCGTACTGAAGTAGCGAAGACGCCGGCCCGCGCGGGCCGGCGGCCGTCGCGGGGAGGCGCGGCGCGGCTCGGTCTTATGGCCCTGCCCGTCGCGTTCTTCGCCGTCTTCTTCGCCTATCCGGTCGCCGCGATCGTCGCGCGCGGCCTGAAGGTCGACGGCGCCTGGCAGTTCGGGCGGATCGCGGACGTCGTCGGGCAGTCCGACATCCAGCACGTGCTGTGGTTCACCACCTGGCAGGCGCTCGCGTCGACGGCGCTCACGCTGCTGTTCGCGCTCCCCGGCGCCTATGTCTTCGCGCGCTTCGACTTCCGGGGCAAACAGGTGCTGCGGGCGATCGTCACCGTGCCGTTCGTCCTTCCGACCGTCGTCGTGGGCACCGCCTTCCTCGCCCTGATCGGGCGCGGCGGGCTCCTCGACGAGCTGTGGGGCGTGCGCCTGGACACCACGGTGTGGGCGATCCTGCTCGCCCACGTCTTCTTCAACTATGCCGTCGTCGTGCGTACCGTCGGTGGCCTGTGGGCCCAGCTCGATCCGCGTCAGGAGGAGGCCGCGCGGATGCTGGGGGCCTCGCGCACGCGCGCGTGGCGGACGGTGACGCTGCCCGCGCTCGCGCCCGCCGTGGCGGCCGCGGCGCTGATGGTCTTCTTGTTCACGTTCACGTCCTTCGGCATCGTGCAGATCCTCGGCGGGCCCACGTACGCGACGCTCGAAGTGGAGATCTACCGGCAGACGGCCAACCTGCTCGACCTGCCGACGGCCGCCGTCCTCACGCTCGTGCAGTTCGCGGCGGTCGGCGGGGTCCTGGCCGTGCACGCCTGGACCGTGCGCCGGCGCGAGAGCACGCTCCGCCTCGTCGACGCCGCGACGACGGCGCGCAAGCCGCGCGGGGCCGGGCAGTGGGGGCTGCTCGGCTTCGTCCTGCTCACCGTGGCCGCGCTGATCGTGCTGCCGCTCGGCGTCCTGGTGCAGCGCTCGCTCGACGGCCCGCAGGGGTACGGGTTCGCGTACTACCGGCAGCTGACGTCGACGGACGGCGGGGCCTTCCTGGTGCCGCCCGTCGAGGCGATCGGGAACTCCCTCCAGTACGCGGCCGTCGCCACGGCCATCGCGCTGGTCGTCGGCGGGCTCGCGGCCACCGCGCTGACCCGGCGCGCGGGCCGCCTCGTGCGCGGCTTCGACGCGCTCCTGATGCTGCCGCTCGGCGTGTCCGCCGTGACGGTCGGCTTCGGCTTCCTCATCGCCCTGGACGAGCCGCCGCTGGACCTGCGGGCGTCCTGGTTCCTGGTGCCGCTCGCCCAGGCGCTGGTGGGCGTGCCGTTCGTGGTCCGCACGATGCTGCCCGTGCTGCGCGCCGTGGACGAGCGGCTGCGGGAGGCGGCGGCCGTGCTCGGGGCCTCGCCGCTGCGCGCCTGGCGGGAGGTCGACCTGCCGCTGGTGCGCAGGGCCCTGCTCATCGCGGCCGGGTTCGCGTTCGCGGTGTCGCTCGGGGAGTTCGGCGCGACGGTGTTCATCGCGCGGCCGGACAACCCGACCCTGCCGGTGGCCGTGGCCACCCTGTTCGGCCGCCCCGGCGACCTCAACTACGGTCAGGCCATGGCCCTTTCGACGATTCTCATGGTGGTGTGCGCGGTCTCGCTCCTGCTCCTGGAGCGCCTGCGCACGGACCGTACGACGGGAGAGTTCTGATGACCGCCACGGCTCCCGATGGGGCGGCCGCCGCCGGGCCCCGCGCGCTGCTGCGGCTCGACGAGGCGACCGTGCGCTTCGGCGCGCACACCGCCCTTGACGGGGTCGGCCTCGACGTCGCCGAGCACGAGATCGTGTGCGTGCTCGGGCCGAGCGGCAGCGGCAAGTCCACGCTGCTGCGCGCGGTCGCCGGGCTCCAGGGGCTCGACTCCGGCCGTGTCGTGCTCGACGGCCGTGACCAGACCGGGGTGCCCGCGCACAAGCGGGGCGTGGGCCTGATGTTCCAGGACCACCAGCTCTTCCCGCAGCGTGACGTGGCGGGGAACGTGGCCTTCGGCCTGCGCATGCGCGGCGTGCCCCGCGCCGAGCAGGCGCTGCGGGTGGCGGAACTCCTCGACCTGGTGGGCCTGCCGGGGGCGCAGAAGCGGGCCGTCGCCTCGCTGTCGGGTGGTGAGCAGCAGCGGGTGGCGCTCGCCCGGGCGCTCGCGCCCCGGCCGCGCCTGCTGATGCTCGACGAGCCGCTCGGGCAGCTCGACCGGTCGCTGCGGGAGCGCCTGGTCGCCGAGTTGCGGGAGCTGTTCCAGGAGCTGGGTACGACGGTGCTCGCGGTCACGCACGACCAGGGCGAGGCGTTCGCGCTCGCCGACCGGGTCGTGGTGATGCGGGACGGCCGGATCGCCCAGTCCGGTACGCCCCTTGAGGTGTGGCGCAGGCCCGCCGACGAGTTCGTGGCGCGCTTCCTCGGCTTCGACAACGTGGTCGACGCGACGGTCACAGGGCAGGCCGCCGCGACCGTGTGGGGCAAGGTCCCGGTGCCGGACGGCACGGCGGACGGCTCCTGCCGACTGCTCGTACGGCCCGCGGGGGTGCGGCTCGTGGGGGCGGACGAGGGGCTCGCGTGCGTGGTGACGGGGCGGACGTTCCGGGGCACGCATGTCGCCGTGCGCCTGGAGCCCGTCGGCGCTGAGGGCGCTCCCCGCCTGGAGGCCGCGTGCGGACTGCGCGACGCGCCGGAGCCGGGCGCGCGGGTGGGGGTGCGCTTCGCGGTGGAGGAAATCGTCGTGCTGCGGCGGGGCGCGACGGCCTAGGCTCGGCTCATGGCCAGCCTTTCGTACGAGCGTTACCGTCACCAAGTCGCCGTCCAGCTGGAGAGTCTGCGGGCGACCCTTGACGGCGCCGATCTGTCGGTGACCGTCCCCACCTGCCCCGACTGGACCCTCGATCAGCTCGTCCGGCACGCGGGCGGCGCCGTGCGCTGGGTCGAGCTGCACGTGCGGACCCGGGCGACGGAGAACATCCCCGAGGCGCGGGTGCCCGGCTTCGCAGGCCCCGAGGAAGGGGGTGTGGCCGCGCTCGACGCGTGGCTGGCCGGGACGGCGGAGATGTTCGACGCGACGCTGCGCGGCGCCGAGGCCGATACGCCCGTGTGGTCCTGGGCGGGGGAGGCCACCGCCGGGTTCTGGGCGCGGCGCATGACGCACGAGGTGGCGATCCACCGGGCGGACGCGGCGATCGCCGTGGACGCGGCGTACGAGCTGGAGCCCGACGTGGCCGCCGACGCCGTCGACGAGTGGCTGGACATCGTGCGGTTCGTGCAGGTGGCGAAGGCGGATCCGCGGGCCGCGGAGCTGGTGGGGGAGGGGCGCACGCTGGGGCTGCGCGCCGTGGACGCCGAGGTGGGGTGGTCCGTCACGCTGGGGCCGGACGGGGTGTCTTGGGCTCGGGGGTGTGCTGAGGCGGACGTGGTGTTGCGGGGGCCGTTGACCGAGGTGTTGCTCGCGTTCTATCGGCGGCGGGGGCTGGACTCGGGGCGGGTCGAGGTGCTGGGGGATCGGGGCTTGCTGGAGTTCTGGCTGGCGAAGGCGTCGTTCGGCTGAGCCTCGGCTGTGCTGGGGCCCTGTTGAACGGCTGGGCGGCACCGGGGGCTGTGCCCACCCTTCCCCGAGTTCTCGGCTGCGCGCGAGCAGGGGAGGCCCCACTCGCCCTGCGGGACGATTGCCCACAGCGGGTACGCCGACCGCGCCCCGCGTCAGCGGGCCAGCGACGACAGTACGTCCGCCGCCTCCTCCGCGTTGTCCACCAGTGCGATCCGTTTCGCCATCGGGCGGTCGGCTGCCAGGGCCTGGAGGAGGGGCCAGGCCGGGAGGTGGGTCGTCCAGTGGGTTCGGCCGACCAGGATCATGGGGGTGGGTTCGCCGCGGGACTCGTAGTAGTTGGGGGTCGCGTTGTCGAAGATCTCCTGGACCGTGCCCGCGGCGCCGGGCAGGAAGACGACGCCCGCGTTCGAGCGGGCGAGCAGCCCGTCCTCGCGCGTGGCGTTGGCGAAGTACTTCGCGAGGTGCGCGGCGAACGCGTTCGGCGGCTCGTGGCCGTAGAACCACGTGGGGATGCCGACCGACGCCCCGCCGTCCGGCCACCGCTCGCGCACGGCGAACGCGGCCTTGGCCCAGTCGGTCACCGAGGGCGTGAACGACGGTGCCTTGGCGAGGAGTTCGAGGGATTCGTCGAGCATGGTGTCGGCGTACGGGGCGGCGTACGCGCCGAGGTTCGCCGCCTCCATGGCGCCGGGCCCGCCGCCCGTCGCCACCGTGAAGCCGGCCCGCGCGAGGGAGCGGCCGAGCCGGGCAGTGCCCGCGTACGCGTCCGTGCCGCGGGCCATCGCGTGGCCGCCCATGACGCCCACGACCCGGGCGCCGTGGAGGAGTTCGTCGAGCGCGTCGGAGACGGAGTCGTCGTGGACCGCCCGCAGCATGGAGGCGAAGACGTCGCCGTCGGCCTTGGTCCGCTGGAACCAGGCGTAGGAGCGGGCGTCCGGCGTCGCCTCGTACCCGCCGTCGGCCAGGCCCGCGAACAGGTCGCCCGGTGTGTAGAGGCGGGCGACGTAGGGGTCGAAGGGCAGCCCCGGCACGGGCGGGAAGACCAGGGCGCCACCGGCGCGGACCCGCGCCGCCGCCTCTTCCCGCATCGGGCAGCCCAGGAAGACGGCGTCGGTGGTGTCGACGGTCAGCAACACGTCCGTACGGCCCGTCAGGTCGACTGCCTGGACGCGGTGTCGGGCCAGTGAGCCGTGGGCCGCGACGACCTCGTCGAACTCGGCGAGCGTCTCGATCTCGCGGTCGCCGGGGTGCGGGACGGACGCTTCGGAGGGGAGCATCCGCCCATGCTAGGCACCCGGCGGTGGTGACGGGAGGGTCAGCCCTGGACCTGGGACGGGTCCATCCACATGATCTCCCAGGTGTGGCCGTCGAGGTCGTCGAAGCTGCGGCCGTACATGGTGCCGTAGTCCTGGGTGCGGCCGTCCTTGCCGCCCGCGGCCACGGCCTTGTCGACGACCTCGTCGACCTTGGCGCGGCTCTCGGCGCTCAGACAGAGCAGGACCTCGCTGGTCTTCGTGGAGTCCGCGATCTCCTTGGTGGTGAACTCCTGGTAGCGCGAGGTGCCGAGCAGCATCGCGACGATGGTGTCACTGATCACGACGCAGGCGCAGTCGTCCGTCGTGAACTGGGGGTTGATCGTGTAACCCAGCTCCGTGAAGAACTTCTTGGAGGCCTCGACGTCGGACACGGCCAGGTTCACGAAGATCATCTGCTGGTACATGAGGTCTCCCGCTCGGGTGGTGTTCGGGTGTGCGGTGCGTCTTACGGAGGGGTAGACGGTGGGCCACGGGAGAACTCATCGGTGGTGCGGAAGTTTTTTCGAACGAATCCGGGGCGGGCTCGCCCTCCGTGCCGCGGCCCCCGCCCTCAGGGCGTCAGCGGCATCGCCGACAGCTGCGCCACCAGCCAGGTCAGCGGGCCGAAGGTGGCCGCGAGCACGATGGCGCGCAGTGCCGCCGAGCCGCGGAGCAGGGACGCGGGCGCCCCGAGGCGTACCAGCGCCGCCTGGGTGGAGGCGCGGGTGTGGCGGGCCTCGGCCGCCGCGGTGGCCAGGGTGAGGACCGCGCAGCCCGCGACGAGCAGCGCGCCGAGCGTGGTGAGCGGGCCGATGTCCGCGCGGCCGCCCGCCGCGTGCAGCGTGGTCAGCGCGTAGGCGCCGGACGCCACCGCGCACACCACGCCGAGGGGCTGCCCCACCCGCCGCGCCTCCCGCATCAGTACGCGCCCCGCGAGCAGCCGCAGGGCACCGGGCCGCACCGCTTGCAGCAGGCGTCCGCACAGGTGGGTGAGGCCGGGGCCGGCGAGCGCCAGGCCGATCGCGGTGAGCGCCCAGCCGGTGAGCACGCCGGCCGGGCTGCCGTCGATGCCGCCGGGCATGCGCAGGCCTGGTGCGGCGTCGGCGCCGCTCGCGTACGTCTCGACGGCGAGGCCGGCCGCGAGCAGCGCCACGCCCCACGGCAGGCCGCCGGGCGCAGGGGGCGGGGCGTCGGGGTCGGTCGGCTCCGCGCCGGGCTTGGTGCGGCGCGGGCGCAGCGCGAGCGCGACCGCGACGGACGCGGCGAGCGGCGCGAGGGCGAGCAGCGTGAGCGCGGCGGCGAGCGGCAGCGGCCGGTCGGCGGCGAGGAGCCCTGCGGCCGCCCCGTCGAAGGGCAGGCCGGTGAGGTCGCCGCGCAGGTGCAGAAAGAACAGCAGCGCCACCATGGACCCGAGCGTGCAGGCCACCGCCGTGGTCATGGCCGAGACGACCATGAGCCGGCCGGGGCCGAGGCCGACCGATGACAGGCCGGGGCGCGGTGTGGTGCCGGGGTCGGTACGGGCCACGGCGACGGCGAAGTACACGGTGGCGGCGAGGGGGAGCGCGCACCAGGCGAGACGCGCCGCGGCGCCGCCGGAGCCCGGGTGGGCCAGGGCGTGGCCGAGGGCGCACAGGAGCAGGAAGCCGGTGCCGGCCGCCGCGGCGGCGACGAGCAGGCGGCGCAGCAGGACCAGGGGGCGGGCGCCGAGCGCTAGACGGAGAGCGAGCACGCGGCCCGGCCTTCCGCGTCGGAGCCACCGGGCCGCCCGGCGCCGCCACCCGGACCACCGTCACCGGCCCGTCCGGCCGCTCCGGCTCCGCCTGATGGATCGGTCCGGTCGGGAGCCGCGGCCCCACCCGACGCCCCGGTCCGCTCAGCCGCTCCGGCCCCGCCGGACGCGTCGCCCCGGTCGGCCGCTCCGGCCCCGCCGGACGCGTCGCCCCGGTCGGCTGCCCCGGCCCCGCTCGACGCGTCGGCAGCGCCCCCGGCGTCGGCGTCGGCGCCGGGCGCGAGGTCGTCGCCGGGCAGGTGGAGCGTGTTCACGCGGCGGCCGTCGAGGAGGGCGACCGTGCGGTCGGCGAGGGCGGCGACCTCCGCGTCGTGGGTGGCGAGGACGACGGTGATGCCGTGCGAGCGGGCGGCCGTGGTCAGGGTGCGCAGGACGTGTGCGCGGTCGGCGCGGTGCAGCGGCGCGGTGGGCTCGTCCGCGAAGAGGACGGCGGGGGCCGCGGCGAGGGCGCGGGCGACGGCCACGCGCTGGCACTCGGCCCGGGTGAGGGCGTGCGGCCGCTTGCGCGCGCTGTCGCCGACGTCGAGGCGCTCCAGCCACTCCAGGGCGGCGCGCTTGGCGGTGCGGCGCGGGGCGCCGCGCAGGAGCAGCGCGAGCGCGGCGTTCTCCCAGCCGGTCAGCTCGGGGACGAGGGAGGGCTCGGGGTCGATCCAGCCGAACCGGTCGCGGCGCAGCCGCTCGCGGACCAGCGGGCCCATGGTGTGCACGGGCGTGGAGTTGAACCAGACCTCGCCGCGCTGCGGCGGCAGCTGGCCGGACAGACAGCGCAGGAGCGTCGTCTTGCCGCTGCCGCGCGGGCCGCCGACCGCGAGGATCTCGCCCTCGCGGACACCGAGCGAGACGCCGGTGAGTGCGGGAGTGCCGTTGAGCGTGACGTGCAGGGCGCGGGCCCACAGCACGTCGTTGTCCGGCGGGGCCACCATGGGCGTACACCTCGGTTCAGATCAGATCGCCTCCCCCGTACGGGGGAACGAAGGCTGGGCCGATCGGTCACTGGGCACGCTAAGGATTCGGTACGGGCCCCCGGACAAGGACGCGGCCCGGGCGCCCCCATCTCACTCGGATGGGTGCGCCCGGGCCGGTGGGGCGCCGGGTCAGATCTTGGTCCAGGCCTCCGCCAGGACCTGCCGGACGATGCCCTCGATCTCGTCGAACGTGGACTGGTCCGAGATCAGCGGCGGCGACAGCTGGATGACGGGGTCACCGCGGTCGTCGGCGCGGCAGTACAGGCCGTACTCGAAGAGCTTCTTGGAGACGAAGCCGTAGAGGACGCGCTCGGACTCCTCGTCCGTGAAGGACTCCTTGGTGGCCTTGTCCTTGACCAGCTCGATGCCGTAGAAGAAGCCGTTGCCGCGGACGTCGCCGACGATCGGCAGGTCGTGCAGCTTCTGGAGGGTGCTGAGGAACGCGCCCTCGTTGTCGAGCACGTGCTGGTTGAGGCCCTCGCGCTCGAAGAGGTCGAGGTTGGCGAGGCCGACGGCCGCGGAGACCGGGTGGCCGCCGAAGGTGTAGCCGTGCAGGAAGGTGTTGTCGCCCTTGTAGAACGGCTCGGCGATGCGGTCCGAGACGATCGCGGCGCCGATCGGGGAATAGCCCGAGGTCATGCCCTTGGCGCAGGTGATGATGTCCGGCACGTACCCGAACTTGTCGCAGGCGAACATCGTGCCGAGGCGGCCGAAGGCGCAGATGACCTCGTCGGAGACGAGCAGCACGTCGTACTTGTCGCAGATCTCACGCACGCGCTGGAAGTAGCCGGGCGGAGGCGGGAAGCAGCCGCCCGCGTTCTGCACCGGCTCCAGGAAGACCGCGGCGACGGTCTCGGGGCCCTCGAAGAGGATCTCCTGCTCGATCTGGTCGGCGGCCCAGCGGCCGAAGGCCTCCGGATCGTCGCCGTGGATCGGGGCGCGGTAGATGTTGGTGTTGGGCACCTTGTGCGCGCCGGGGACCAGCGGCTCGAAGGGGGCCTTGAGGGCCGGGAGGCCGGTGATGGACAGGGCGCCCTGCGGGGTGCCGTGGTAGGCGACCGCGCGCGAGATGACCTTGTACTTCGTGTGGTTGCCGGTGAGCTTGTGGTACTGCTTCGCCAGCTTCCAGGCGGTCTCGACGGCCTCGCCGCCGCCGGTGGTGAAGAAGACCTTGTTCAGGTCGCCCGGGGCGTGGTGGGCGAGGCGCTCGGCCAGTTCGACGGCGCTCGGGTGGGCGTACGACCAGATGGGGAAGAAGGCCAGCTCGGCCGCCTGCTTGGCGGCGACCTCGGCCAGCTCACGGCGGCCGTGCCCGGCCTGGACCACGAACAGGCCCGCGAGACCGTCGAGGTACTTCTTGCCCTTGTCGTCGTAGATGTAGGTGCCTTCACCGCGCACGATGGTGGGCACGGGCGAGTTCTCGTACGACGACATGCGCGTGAAGTGCATCCACAGGTGGTCGTACGCGGTTTTGCTGAGGTCCTTGCTCACGGCTATCGGGTTCCCCACATGTAGGTCTGCTTCTTCAGCTTGAGGTAGACGAAGCTCTCGGTCGAACGCACGCCGGGGAGCGCGCGGATCCTCTTGTTGATGACCTCGAGGAGATGGTCGTCGTCCTCGCAGACGATCTCCACGAGGAGGTCGTGCGAGCCCGCGGTCATCACCACGTACTCCGCCTCCGGCATGGCGGCGACGGCGTCGGCGACCGGGTCCACGTCGCCCTCCACGTCGATCCCGACCATCGCCTGACGGCGCAGGCCCACGGTGAGCGGGTCCGTCACGGCGACGATCTGCATCACGCCCTGGTCCAGGAGCTTCTGGACGCGCTGGCGCACGGCGGCCTCGGACAGGCCGACGGCCTTGCCGATGGCGGCGTACGGCCTGCGGCCGTCCTCCTGGAGCTGTTCGATGATCGCGAGGGAGACGGCGTCGACCGAGGGCGATCCGCCCGGGCCGCGGCCGCCACCGGTGGCGGGGCGGGTGGTCGCCCCCTCACGAGGGCTGCTGGGGTCTGTGCTTCGACTGGCCACGACTTCACTGTGCACGAGGTCTCGGCAGTTACGCAAGGGCGGATCGATGAAATTCGTTGCTGGAGGACTCTCGACTTGCGGATTTCGCAGTCCTGGGCTGCTGGGTATGTTGAAAGCGTCGGTGTACGGACTAGGGTGGGTGTCTCAACCACTGGACACTGACTGGAGGGCCGGAAGTGAGCACCGAGCTGCGCCGTCTGCGCAACTACATCAACGGAGAATTCCGGGACGCGGCCGACGGACGGACCACCGAGGTGATCAACCCGGCGACCGGCGAGGCGTACGCCGTGGCGCCGCTGTCCGGCCAGGCCGACGTCGACGCGGCCATGAAGGCCGCCGCCGACGCCTTCCCGGCCTGGCGCGACCTCGTGCCCGCCGAGCGGCAGAAGGCGCTGCTGAAGATCGCGGACGCCTTCGAGGAGCGCGCCGAGGAGCTCATCGCCGCCGAGGTCGAGAACACGGGCAAGCCGGTCGGCCTCACCCGCTCCGAAGAGATCCCGCCGATGGTCGACCAGATCCGCTTCTTCGCGGGGGCGGCCCGGATGCTGGAGGGCCGCGCCGCCGGTGAGTACATGGAGGGTCTGACCTCCATCATCCGCCGCGAGCCGGTCGGCGTCTGCGCGCAGGTCGCGCCGTGGAACTACCCGATGATGATGGCCGTGTGGAAGTTCGCCCCGGCCCTCGCCGCGGGCAACACGGTCGTCCTCAAGCCGTCGGACACCACCCCGGCGTCGACCGTCCTGATGGCCGAGATCATCGGTTCCGTCGTGCCGCCCGGCGTCTTCAACGTGGTCACGGGCGACCGCGACACCGGTCGCATGATGGTCGAGCACCCGACCCCGGCGATGGCCTCCATCACCGGCTCGGTGCGCGCGGGCATGCAGGTGGCCGAGTCGGCCGCCAAGGACCTCAAGCGCGTCCACCTGGAGCTGGGCGGCAAGGCGCCCGTCGTGGTCTTCGAGGACACCGACATCGCCAAGGCCGTCGAGGACATCTCGGTGGCGGGCTTCTTCAACGCGGGCCAGGACTGTACGGCCGCGACCCGCGTTCTCGTCCACGAGTCCATCCACGACGAGTTCGTCACCGCCCTCGCCAAGGCCGCCGCCGACACCAAGACCGGCCTGCCCGACGACGAGGACGTGCTGTACGGCCCGCTGAACAACGCCAACCAGCTGGCGCAGGTCTCCGGCTTCATCGACCGGCTGCCCGCGCACGCCAAGGTCGAGGCGGGCGGCCACCGGGTCGGCGAGAAGGGCTACTTCTACGCGCCGACCGTGGTCTCCGGGCTCAAGCAGGACGACGAGATCATCCAGAAGGAGGTCTTCGGCCCGGTCATCACCGTGCAGTCCTTCACGGACGAGGCCCAGGCCGTCGGCTACGCGAACGGCGTGGAGTACGCCCTCGCCTCCTCGGTGTGGACCAAGGACCACGCCCGCGCGATGCGCATGTCCAAGGTCCTCGACTTCGGCTGCGTCTGGATCAACACGCACATCCCGCTGGTCGCCGAGATGCCGCACGGCGGCTTCAAGAAGTCCGGCTACGGCAAGGACCTGTCGGCGTACGGCTTCGACGACTACACGCGCATCAAGCACGTGATGACGTCGATCGACTGACGGCGTCCGGCCCCGCGCGGGGCTGACGTTCTGCGGCGTCTTCGGGGCGGGCGGTGGACACCTTGTCCATTGCCCGCCCCTCGTGCGTGAAGTGAGGGTGGGGGCATGACAGTTGCCGCACGTCGTACGTTCCTCAAGGGCATCGGCGCGGCGGGAGCCCTCGGCGCCCTCGCGGGCTGCGGGGTGCCCGCCGCGTACGTCGACGCGTCGGACCGCGCCGCGAAGGACCGCTCGGGCCGGGAGAGGAAGCTGACCTTCGCCAACTGGCCGCTGTACATCGACACCGACGATCGGGACAAGTCCAGGCGCCCCACGCTCGACGCCTTCGAGAAGCGGACCGGCATCGACGTCCGCTACACCGAGGAGATCAACGACAACGACGAGTTCTTCGGCAAGATCAGCCCCTCCCTGATGAACCATCAGGAGACCGGCCGGGACCTCATCGTCATCAGCGACTGGATGTGCGCGCGCTTCGTACGCCTCGGCTGGGTGCAGGAGATGGACCGCGCCCGGCAGCCCAACGTGGCCCGGCACCTCGACCCGATCCTGCGCACGCCGCACTTCGACGAGGGCCGGAGGTTCTCCGTGCCGTGGCAGTCGGGCATCACCGGCATCGCGTACAACAAGCGGCGGCTCGGCCGCGAGATCCGGCACGTGGCGGACCTGTGGGCCGACGACCTGAAGGGCAGGGTCACGCTCCTGTCCGGGCTCGACGAGGCGTTCGCGCTGCTCATGCAGGGCGAAGGCGTCGACATCAGGAAGTGGACCGGGGACGACTTCCACCGCATGTGCGACCGCCTGGAGAAGCGCGTGAGCGGCCATCACATCCGCCGCTTCACCGGCAACGACTACATCAAGGACCTCGCCAGTGGGGACGTCCTCGCCTGCCAGGCCTACAGCGGCGACGTCATCCAGCTCCAGGCCGACGACCCCGACATCGCGTTCGTCGTCCCCGAGGAGGGCGCCGAGCTGTGGGCCGAGTCCCTGATGATCCCCAACCTCGCCCGCCACAAGCGCAATGCCGAGCGCCTGATCGACCACTACTACGACCCCGAGGTCGCGGCCGGGCTCGCCGCGTGGGTCAACTACGTCTGCCCCGTGCCCGCGGCCCGCGACGTCCTCGCCTCCTCCAAGGACAAGGACCTGGCCGCACTCGCCGAGGACCCGCTGGTCTTCCCCGACGACGCGATGCGCCGACGGCTCGCGATCGCGCGGGACATCACGTCGGAGGAGCGCACGGAGTTCGCGCGGCGGTGGAACGCGATCGTGGGGTTGTAGGCCCCGCGCCGCCCCCGGCCCGCGCCTCCCGCCTCGTATCGCCCCCGGCCCGCGCCGCCCCCGGCCCGCACCTCGCGCCGCACGGCCGCCCGGGCTACGCGCCGGGCGCCAGCACCGCCTCCCAGGCCGCCATCGCCCGGTCCACCGTCCTGTCCAGGCTCGCGCGGGACGCGCCGTCGCGGGCCTGGACGGACATGCCCTGGACGACCGTGGTGTAGAAGGCGGCCACGGCCTCCGTGTCCGTGGTGGCGGGGAGTTCGCCCTCGTCGACGCCGCGGCGCAGGCGCTCGGCCATCATCTCGGCGCCCGCCCTGCGCCAGGTCGCCAGGTGCGCGCGCACCGGCTCGTTCGCCGGTGAGCAGTTGGTGGCGGCAAGCACGATCATGCAGCCGGTCGGCCGGTCCTTCTCGGTGTACGCGCGGGCGTTCTCGCGCAGGACCGCCTCGACGGCACCGCGCGCGGTGGGCACCTCCGTGAACGCGCGCGTCATGGCCGAGCCCTCGGTGGCGCTGTACAGGGACACCGCCTCCTGGAACAGCTGCTCCTTGGAGCCGAACGCGGCGTACAGGCTGGGCGAGGCGATGCCCATGGCGGCGGTGAGGTCGGTCATCGACGTCGCCTCGTACCCGTGCTCCCAGAACACCTCCATGGCCCGGCGAAGGGCCGTCTCCCGGTCGAAGCCCCGGGGCCGTCCGCGTCCCGCCACGCTCCCCACCTCATTTCTGTAGTGACTGACAAATATAGGCCTTGACGTGGCGGAACGCCCGTGTGAAAGTTTCTGTGCCGATCGACACAGAATTGGCGCCGCGGCACACGGCTTCGCGTGCCGCCCTACGCGACGAGAGATTTGGGGCAGGGGATGACGGACCTCCAGGGCAAGGCCGCGCTGGTCACGGGCGGCAGCCGGGGCATCGGGGCGGCGATCGTCAGGCGGCTCGCGCGGGACGGGGCCGACGTGGCGTTCACCTACGTGAGCCCCGCGGGCAAGGCGAAGGCCGAGGGTGTCGTCGCCGAAGTGGAGGCGCTCGGGCGGCGGGCGGTGGCCATCCAGGCCGACGCGGCGGACGCGGCGGCGGTCACCGGCGCGGTGGAGCGGGCGGCCCGTGAGCTGGGCCGCCTCGACATCCTGGTGAACAACGCGGGCGTGTTCCCGAGCGGGCCGGTGGAGGAGGTCGGCCTGGAGGAGCTGGACCGCACCCTGGCGATCCACGCCCGCGCGGCGTTCCTCGGCGCCCAGGCCGCGCTCGCGCACCTGCCGGAGGGCGGGCGCATCGTGAGCATCGGCAGCAACCTCGTGGGCCGCGCGCCCTTCCCGAACATCGTGCTGTACTCCATGAGCAAGTCCGCCCTGACCGGCTTCACCAAGGCCCTCGCCCGTGAGCTGGGCCCGCGCGGGATCACCGTCAACCTCGTCCACCCCGGCTCCACGGACACCGACATGAATCCGGCCGACGGCCAGAGCGCCGACTTCCAGCGCGGCCTGTCCGCCCTCGGCCGCTACGCGGAGGCGGACGACATCGCTGCCACGGTGGCGCACCTGGTGGGACCCGGTGGGCGCTCGATCACGGGGGCGGACATCACGGTGGACGGCGGCACCAACGCGTAGGCGCTTCGCTGGATTGGGCTCGATTTCGTCTGCTGGCCTGTGGGGGCTGGGCGCGCAGTTCCCCGCGCCCCTACGGGGCGCTTCCCCCCGGGGGTGCTCCCCCCCCCGCTAAGAGGCCTCCGCTCGGTCCTGGGCTGCCAAGACCTCGTCGCCGTGGGTGAAGGCCCAGGCGCCGAACGCCTCGATGGGCGGGAGCAGGGTGCGGCCCAAGGCGGTGAGGCCGTACTCCACGTGCGGCGGGGAGCCGGGGTACGAGCGGCGGGTCACCAGGCCGTTGTACTCCAGGCGCCGCAGCGTCTCGGTCAGCACCTTGGAGCTGATGCCGCCGATCTGCTCCCGGAGTTCGCCGGGGCGGCGCGGGCCGTCGCGCAGGGCCCAGAGGGTTACGGCGTTCCAGGTGTGGGAGAGCAGGTCGAAGGCAAGCCGGGCCCGGCAGTCGGCCAGGAAGTCATGGGGTTCGCTCACGTACCGAATGGTGCCTGAGGTCCTTCCTACTGTCGTCTCGTGCCCCGGACCAGGGGCGCGGTGACAGGGAGGAACAGGCATGCGCATCGGTGTACTCGGGACCGGGAACATGGCGGACGCGCTCGGCGGGCAGTGGGCGCGGGCGGGGCACGAGGTGTTCGTGGGCGGGCGGGACGCGGCACGGGCGGCCGGGCTCGCGGCGCGGATCGGGGCGACCGGACACGGATCGCTGCGGGACGCGGCGGAGTTCGGCGACGGCGCCGTTCTCTACGCGCTGCCGTACGGGGCGGGAGAGGACGTGGTGACCGGGCTCGCCGACAGCCTGCGCGGGCGGGTGCTCGTGGACTGCTGCAACCCGGTGGGGGAGGGCTTCGCGCTGCTCACGGAGCGCGGTCCGGCCGCCGCCGAGCGGCTCGCGGCCGCCGCGCCCGGCACCCGCGTGGTCAAGGCCTTCAACCTGTGCCACGAGAGCGTGTGGCGGATGACCCCGCCGGTCTTCGACGGGCAGCGGCTCGCGGTGCCGCTGTGCGGGGACGACGCCGAAGCTTGCGATGTCGTACGGGAGTTGGTGCGTGACCTCGGGTGCGAGGCGTACGACGCCGGCGGGCTCGGGCGGGCCGGGCTCCTGGAGGCGACGGCGGCGCTGCTCATCGATCTGTGGGTGGGGCGGGGCGTGGACGCGCGGGCGATCGTGCCGCCGCTCGCCCGCGCCGGGGGCTGACGCGGCCGCGGTGCGGGCTACGGCTTGCGGGCCACCGCGCCGAACTGGGGGACCACGGGACCTTGGGGGTAGCGCCAGCGTGCGCAGGACTCGATGCCCGGTTCGAGGAGTTCGAGGCCTTCGAAGTAGGCGTGGAACTCGGCGCGGGTGCGGCCGGTGATCGGCGGCGTGGCGTTCTCGTTCCAGAAGTCCATCGCGGCCTGGTTGCCCGCGCCGCCGACGTCGGCGTCCAGGGTGGGGTGGGTCAGGACGAGGTAACTGCCCGACGGCACCCCGTCCATGAGGGTCCGTACGATCCGGAGCGTGTCGTCCGTGTCCGGGATGAAGTTCAGGATGCCGAGCAGCATCACCGCGACCGGCCGGGTCAGGTCGAGCGTGCCGGCGGCGGCCTGAAGGATCTCGCGCGCGTTGCGGGCGTCCTGGTCGATGTACGTCGTCACGCCCTCGGGAGAGCTGGTGAGCAGCGCGTGGGCGTGGGTCAGGACGATCGGGTCGTTGTCGACGTAGACGATGCGCGCGTCCGGGGCCAGGCGCTGCGCCACCTCGTGGGTGTTCTCGCCGGTGGGCAGGCCGGTGCCGATGTCGAGGAGCTGGCGGATGCCCCGGTCACCCACGAGGTGGGCGACCGCCCGGCCGAGGAACGGGTCCGCGCGCGCCACTTCGCCGATGCCGGGGAACATCTCGGTGACCCGCGCGCCGACCGCCCGGTCCACCTGGTAGTTGTCCTTGCCGCCCAGCCAGTAGTTCCACACCCGTGCGTTGTGCGCGATGTCCGTGCGGATCCTGCCGGTGCTGTCTGCCCTCACGCCTGCGGTTCCTTCCCCGTCCCCTGGCCCTGCCGTCCCAGCACGGTGGCGAGCGCGTCCATGCGGTTCGTGGTGATCGAGTCCACTCCGTGGGACACGAGCTTACGCATGGTGCGGCGGGTGTCGGCAGTCCACGCGGAGATCAGGTATCCCTGCGCGTGGACGTGGTCGGCGAGTTCCCGACTCACAAGGCCGAAGCGGTAGTTGAGCCAGCGGGGCGCGATCGCGGCGAGCAGGGCGTGCCGCGGCGGCGCGAGCGTCTTCCACGTGAGGGAGATCTCCGCCGCCGGGTCCGCGGCCCGCACCGCGAGCATCGCTTCGGGGCCCGCGCAGTAGTACACGCGGTCCGCGGCGCCGCACTCGCCGACGACGCCGACGACCGTACGGACCGTGTCCCGCGAGGCGTCGGGGTCCGGCAGGTCCACGAGGACGCGGTGGCCCTCGGTCTCCTTGAGCGCCTCCGCCAGCGTGGGTACGCCGCCCTCGGTGACGCCCCTGACCTCGGCGGCGGAGAGCGCGGCCAGGGGCCGGTCGTGCTCCCACAGGCGGTCGAGGGTGGCGTCGTGCAGCAGCACGGGGACGCCGTCGGCGGTCAGGCGGACGTCGATCTCCACGGCGTCCGCGCCCCGGGCCAGCGCGGCGCGCAGGGACGGCAGGGTGTTCTCGCGGACGCGGTAGGGGTCGCCTCGGTGGGCCACGGCAGTCACGGTGCGCATGGGCTCATTGTGACGGCCGTGGTCCCCTGGGGCCGGACTCAGCGGGACAGCCACGCCTCCGTGTACGTGTCGATCTCCTCGGTGATGCGCCGCTTGCCCGCCTCGTCGAGGAAGGACACCTCCACGGCGTTCTTCGCGAGGGCCGCGATGCCGCGCTCGTCGAGGTCGAGGAGGCGGGCGGCGACGCCGTACTCGTTGTTGAGGTCCGTGCCGAACATCGGCGGGTCGTCGGAGTTGATCGTCACGATGACCCCGGCGTCCACGAACTGCTTGAGCGGGTGCGCGTCGAGGGTGGTGACCGCGCGCGTGGCGATGTTCGACGTCGGGCAGACCTCCAGCGGGATGCGGTGCTCCGCGAGGTGTGCGAGGAGCTTCGGGTCCCGGGCGGAGCTGGTGCCGTGGCCTATGCGCTCGGCGCGCAGGTGCGTCAGGGCGTCCCACACGGTCTGAGGGCCCGTGGTCTCGCCCGCGTGCGGCACGGAGTGCAGGCCCGCCGCGATGGCCCGGTCGAAGTACGGCTTGAACTGCGGGCGCGGCACGCCGATCTCCGGGCCGCCGAGGCCGAAGGAGACCAGGCCCTCGGGGCGGATGCCGTCGGTGGTGGCGAGGCGCACGGTCTCCTCGGCCGACACGAGGCCCGCCTCGCCGGGGATGTCGAAGCACCAGCGCAGGACGACGTTCAGCTCCGCCTCCGCCGTCTTGCGGGCCTCCTCGATGGCGGCCATGAAGGCGCGCTCGTCGATGCCGCGGCGGGTGGAGGAGAACGGGGTGATGGTCAGCTCGGCGTAGCGCACGTTCTGCCGGGCCAGCTCGCGGGCCACCTCGTAGGTGAGGAGGTGGACGTCCTCCGGGGTGCGGATGAGGTCGACGACGGACAGATACACCTCGACGAAGTGGGCGAAGTCCGTGAACGTGAAGTAGTCGACCAGGGCCTCGGGGTCCGTCGGCACCCTGGAGTCGGGGTGGCGGGCGGCGAGGGCGGAGACGATGCGGGGGGAGGCCGAGCCGACGTGGTGGACGTGCAGTTCCGCCTTGGGCAGCCCCGCGATGAAGCTGCCGGCGCGGGATGCGGTCGTCTCGGTCATGGTTCCTCCCCGGAACAAGGTTGATCGGCTGATCGGGTGACCCTCGCGGGGGTCCGGGTCATCGTAAGCGCGGGGGCGGCCGGGCGGGCCCGGGGCCCGGGGTCCCGCCCGGCGGCCCGTCAGCGCAGCTCGGCCCTCGCCGCCATCAGGGCGAAGCCCAGGAGGTTCGTGCCGCGCCACGCGGCGGGGTCGTCGGCCCGGGGGTCGTCGGCGGCGAGGCCGATGCCCCACACCGGGTCGACGGGGCTGGCCTCGACCAGGACCCGCTCACCGGTGCCCACCAGATACGCCCGCAGCGCGGGGTCGGAGGCGAACTTCCGCACGCTGCCTTCGGTCACCACGGCGAACCGCTCCCGCTCCCACACCCGCTGGTCGAAGTCGCGCACGAGACGGCCCGCCCGCTTCGCCTCGGCGGGTGTGCGGGCCGCGAGCACCGCGCGCTCGGCCTGAGCGTCGCCGAAGAGGCGGGCCTTGGCGGCCATCATCCAGTGCTCCGCCGTCGCGTACGCGACCCCGTCGGCGGTGAAGGGCGAGGGCCACCACTGGCTGAAGCAGCTCGCGCCGAGGGTGCCGTCGCGGCGCGGGGTGTGGCCCCAGAAGTGCACGTACTTCAGCCGGCGTCCCGCCCGCACCGCGGCCGTCAGATCGGCCACCGACCGGATGTCGTCCGTGCCGGAACGCGTGCTGGAAGGCGTGCCGGAACGCGTGCCGGAAGGCGTGCCGGAACGCGTGCCGGAAGGCGTGCTGGAAGGCTTGTCGTCCGTGCCGGAACGCATGTCGGACCGCGTGTCCGCCCCCGTGATCTCACTCATGCACGCCACCCTGGCACGCGCCACGGACATTCCGTCCGTCCTTTTCCGGGGGGACTCGACACCTGGTCGACAGATTCCGTCGCTTAACCAAAAGGCAACTACGGAATCACTTGTTGGACTATCGACCCTCTGTCAGGATCGGCACTCAAATCGATCTGGAACGACGCCGCCCCCTCATCGAGGCCGGACGGCGGAGGAGAGCGGCATGCACACATTCCAGGCGCGCGACCAGTTCTTTCCGGCGCGGGAGCACTTCGCGGACGGCGCGCAGTACATCGCGGGGCGGCTCACGCGCGGCACCTCGGGCCGGCGGCACGCGGTCGTGGACCCGGCCACGGGCGACGAGGTGCTCGGCTACGAGCTGGCGGGCGCCGAGGACGTGGACGCGGCCGTGGCCGCCGCGCGCGCCGCGTTCCCCGCCTGGGCGGGCGCGAGCCCCGGCGAGCGCTCCGACGCGATGCACCGCTTCGCCGCCGAGCTGTCCGCCCGCGCGGAGGATCTCGCCCGGGCGGAGACCGTCCAGTGCGGCAAGCCGATCAAGCTGAGCCGCGAGTTCGACGTCCCGGGCACCATCGACAACACCGCCTTCTTCGCGGGCGCGGCCCGCCACCTCCAGGGCCAGTCCGCGGGGGAGTACGACGGCGGCGACCACACCTCGTACGTACGCCGTGAGGCCATCGGCGTCGTGGGGTCCATCGCGCCCTGGAACTACCCCCTCCAGATGGCCGCCTGGAAGGTGCTCCCCGCCATCGCCGCCGGGAACACCATCGTCCTCAAGCCCTCCGAGCTGACGCCCCTCACCTCGCTGATGTTCGCGCAGGCCGCGACCGCCGCCGGGATCCCGGCCGGGGTGGTCAACGTCGTCACCGGGGCGGGCCGCGAGGCCGGTGAGCATCTCGTGGGCCACCCGGACGTGGCCATGACCTCCTTCACCGGCTCCACCGGCGTCGGCAAGCGGGTCGCGGAGGTCGCCACCGCCACCGTCAAGCGCCTCCACCTGGAGCTGGGCGGCAAGGCCCCGTTCGTCGTGTTCGACGACGCCGACCTGGAGTCCGCCGTGCACGGCGCCGTCGCGGGCGCCCTGATCAACACCGGCCAGGACTGCACGGCCGCCACCCGCGCCTACGTCCAGCGGCCGCTGTACGACGCCTTCGTCGCCGGGGTCGCAGACCTGATGGCGACCGTGCGGCTCGGCGACCCCTGCGACCCGGCCACCGACCTCGGCCCGCTGATCTCGCACGCCCACCGCGACCGCGTGGCCGGCTTCGTCGAGCGGGCCCGCGGCTACGCGCGCGTGGTCACCGGCGGCGAGGCCCCCGAGCACCCGGGCGCCTACTACAAGCCCACCCTGATCACCGGCGCCGCGCAGGACAGCGAGGCCGTCCAGGCGGAGATCTTCGGGCCCGTCCTCGTGGTGCTGCCCTTCGACAGCGACGACGAGGGCATCCGGCTCGCCAACGACACGCCGTACGGGCTCGCCGCGTCCGCCTGGACCCACGACGTGTTCCGCGCGGGCCGCGCCACCCGTGAGATCAAGGCCGGGTGCGTCTGGGTCAACGACCACATCCCGATCCTCAGCGAGATGCCGCACGGCGGCTACAAGGCCTCCGGCTACGGCAAGGACATGTCCGCCTACTCCTTCGAGGAGTACACGCAGATCAAGCACGTCATGTTCGACAACACCGCGGTGGCCAGGAAGGACTGGCACCGCACGATCTTCGGGGACCGATAGTCAGCTCGGGCCGGGGCGCCGCGAGACCGGGTGGCGCCCGCCCCTCACCCCTCCCGCAAGGGACCCTCCCGAAAGGGCAGAGAAGCGCATGGAGCAGTACGAGCCCGACCGCCTCTCCCCGGCCCAGCGGGCCGCCCTGCGGCGCGGCCTGACCAGTGGCCGGGCCGCGCTCACCCGCCGCTCACTCCTGCGCGCCACGGGCGGCGGCGCCCTCGCCGCGGGCGGACTCGGCGCCCTGAGCGCCTGCGGCATCCCCGCCGCGGGCAAGGGCACAGGCGGCATCGCCGCCGAGGACCGCTCGGCGAAGGAGAAGCGCGTGAACTTCTCCAACTGGACCGAGTACATGGACGTGGACGACGACAAGCGGCGGCCCACCCTCGACGCGTTCACCCGGCGCACCGGCATCACGGTCAAGTACACCGAGGACATCAACGACAACAGCGAGTTCTTCGGGAAGGTCAAGCCGCAGCTCGCCGCGGGCCAGGACACAGGGCGCGACCTCATCTGCGTCACCGACTGGCTCGCGGCCCGCCTCATCCGCTTCGGCTGGGTGCAGCGGCTCGACGCGGCCCAGCTGCCGCACGCCTACGCCAATCTGTCCGCCCAGTTCCGCTCGCCCGACTGGGACCCCGGACGCGCCTACTCCTACCCCTGGACCGGCATCTCCGCCGTCATCGCGTACAACAAGAAGGCGACCGGCGGGAAGGAGATCACCTCGGTCTCGCAACTCCTCGACGAGCCGAGGCTCAAGGGCCGCGTCGGGTTCCTCTCCGAGATGCGCGACACCGTCGGCATGACCCTGCTCGACATGGGCAAGGACCCGGCCGCCTTCAAGGACGACGACTTCGACGCGGCGATCGCACGCCTCCAGAAGGCCGTCGACAAGCGGCAGATCCGCCGCTTCACCGGCAACGACTACACCGCCGACCTCGACAAGGGCGACATCGCCGCGTGCGTGGCCTGGGCCGGTGACGTCGTCCAGCTCAAACTGTCCAACCCCGACGTCGAGTTCGCCATCCCCGACAGCGGTTACATCACGTCCACCGACAACCTGCTGATCCCCAACAAGGCCCGCCACAAGCGCAACGCCGAGCGGCTCATCGACTACTACTACGAGCCCGAGCCCGCGGCCCGGCTCGCCGCGTTCATCAACTACGTGTGCCCGGTGGACGGCGTCCGCGACGAACTCGCCAAGATCGACCCGAAGGCGGCGCGCAACCCGCTGATCCTGCCGGACAAGGAGATGGCGGCGAAGTCCCACGCCTTCCGGTCGCTCACGCCGAAGGAAGAGACGGCGTACGAGGAGAAGTTCGCCCGGCTCTCGGGCTCCTGAACCCGCCCCCGCGGGCCGCACAGGACCCGCCCGCGGCCCCCCGGCCGTCCCGACCGCTCACCACCTCTGGGAAGAACTCATGACCGAAACCAGCGGCGACGTCCGCCTGACCGGGATCAGCAAGACCTACGGCTCCTTCACCGCCGTCCACCCGCTCGACCTCACCGTGCCCCAGGGCTCGTTCTACGCGCTGCTCGGCGCCTCCGGCTGCGGCAAGACCACCACGCTCCGCATGATCGCGGGCCTGGAGGAGCCCAGCTCCGGCACGGTGTGCCTGGGCGAGCAGGACGTCACCGCGCTGCCGCCCTACAAGCGGCCCGTGAACACCGTCTTCCAGTCGTACGCGCTCTTCCCGCACCTCGACATCTTCGAGAACGTGGCCTTCGGCCTGCGCCGGCGCGGCATCAAGTCGGTGAAGAAGCAGGTCGGCGAGATGCTCGACCTCGTCCAGCTCGGCGAGCAGGCCCGCAAGAAGCCGCACCAGCTCTCCGGCGGCCAGCAGCAGCGCGTCGCCGTGGCCCGCGCGCTCATCAACCACCCCAAGGTGCTCCTCCTCGACGAGCCGCTCGGCGCCCTGGACCTGAAGCTGCGCCGCCAGATGCAGCTGGAGCTGAAGCGCATCCAGACCGAGGTCGGCATCACCTTCGTGCACGTCACGCACGACCAGGAGGAGGCCATGACCATGGCCGACACGGTCGCGGTGATGAACGGCGGCCGCGTCGAGCAGCAGGGCGCCCCCGCCGAGCTGTACGAGAACCCGCGCACCACGTTCGTCGCCAACTTCCTCGGCACCTCCAACTTCATCGCGGCCGAGGTCGACTCGGTCAGCGGCGACGACGTGGTCCTCAGGGCGGGCGACGGCAAGCTCCTGCTGCCCAGGGCGCGATGTACCGCCACCACGAGCCCCGGCGGCAAGGTCCTCGTCGGGGTGCGCCCCGAGAAGATCACCCTCACCCACGCCGACGACGCGGGCACCGTCCCGGACGGCCGCAACCGCATCACCGGCCGCGTGGTCACCTCCAGTTTCATCGGCGTCTCCACGCAGTACGTCATCGACAGCCCCGTCTGCGACGCCTTCGAGGTGTACGCGCAGAACATCGAGCGGGACCCCCGCCTTGCCCCGGGCGCCGACGTCGTCCTGCACTGGAACCCCGCCCACACCTTCGGCCTGGACGCGGACCAGGACGTCCAGGCGGGCGTCGAGAAGGTCGAGGAGGACGCGTGACGGCCCCCGTCAAGGCGCCCGTCGAGGACGCCCCCGCCCCGGCCCCCGCGCGGCCCCGCAGGCGCGGCCGCCTCGTGCCCTACTGGCTGCTGCTCCCCGGCATCCTGTGGCTGATCGTCTTCTTCGCCCTGCCGCTGGTCTACCAGGCCTCGACGTCCGTGCAGACCGGGTCCCTCGAAGAGGGCTACAAAGTCACCTGGCACTTCGCGACGTACTGGGACGCGCTCGGCGACTACTGGCCGCAGTTCCTGCGCTCGGTGCTGTACGCGGGGGCCGCCACGGCCTTGTGCCTGCTGCTCGGCTATCCGCTGGCGTACCTCATCGCGTTCCGCGCGGGCCGCTGGCGCAATCTGATCCTGGTGCTCGTCATCGCGCCGTTCTTCACGAGCTTCCTCATCCGCACGCTCGCCTGGAAGACGATCCTCGCCGACGGCGGGCCCGTCGTCGGCGCCCTGAACACGCTGCACGTCCTGGACGTCACCAACTGGCTCGGCGCGACCGACGGCGACCGGGTCCTCGCCACGCCGCTCGCGGTGGTCTGCGGACTCACGTACAACTTCCTGCCGTTCATGATCCTGCCGCTCTACACGTCCCTGGAGCGCATCGACCCCCGGCTCCACGAGGCGGCGGGCGACCTCTACGCGCGGCCTTCCACGACGTTCCGCAAGGTCACCTTCCCGCTGTCGATGCCAGGTGTCGTCTCCGGCACCCTGCTGACCTTCATTCCGGCCGCCGGTGACTACGTGAACGCCGACCTGCTCGGCTCCACCGACACGCGCATGGTCGGAAACGTCATCCAGACGCAGTTCCTGCGCATTCTGGATTACCCGACGGCGGCGGCCCTGTCCTTCATCCTGATGGCCGCCATTCTGATCATGGTGACGTTCTACATCCGCAAGTCGGGAACGGAGGATCTGGTCTGATGGGCCCGTTCGTCGCATTCGGCCGCCGGCTGCGCCGGAACCTCGTCGTCATCTTCGGGCTCCTCACGCTCGGCTATCTCCTGCTGCCCAACGTCGTCGTCACGGTCTTCTCCTTCAACAAGCCGAAAGGCCGCTTCAACTACTCCTGGCAGGAGTTCTCGACCGACGCCTGGCAGGACCCGTGCGGCGTCGCCGACATGTGCGGCTCGCTCTCCCTCAGCCTCCGGATCGCCTTTTTCGCGACGCTCGGCGCCACCGTGCTCGGCACGATGATCGCCTTCGCGCTCGTGCGCTACCGCTTCCGGGCGCGCGGCGCCGTCAGCTCGCTGATCTTCCTGCCCATGGCGATGCCCGAGGTCGTCATGGCCGCCTCGCTGCTCACGCTGTTCCTCAACATGGGCGCGCAGCTCGGCTTCTGGACCGTCCTGATAGCCCACATCATGTTCTGCCTGAGCTTCGTGGTGACCGCGGTGAAGGCCCGCGTGATGTCGATGGACCCGCGCCTGGAACAGGCCGCGCAGGACCTCTACGCCGGGCCCGTGCAGACCTTCCTGCGGGTCACGCTGCCGATCGCGGCACCGGGCATCGCGGCGGGCGCGCTCCTCGCCTTCGCCCTCTCCTTCGACGATTTCATCATCACGAACTTCAACGCCGGATCGACTGTGACCTTCCCCATGTTCGTCTGGGGATCCGCACAGCGGGGTACGCCCGTTCAGATCAATGTGATCGGTACGGCGATGTTCCTCATCGCCGTCGTTCTCGTACTGGCAGGAATGCTGATCGGAAGGCGCCGCGCGAAGCGGGCGGGCTGACCCGAGAAAGGCCGTGCCCGTGCCGTTCCCAGCAGTTCTGTGCAGCCCTACGCAATTCTCAAGGGAGTGGAAATCATGGCCCCTGCTGCCATGAACCGTTGGACCAAGTCTCTTTCCGAAGCCAAGCCGGTCCCGTACTGGCTGGACGATCCGGGCAAGCCCGGCCCCGAGCCCGCGCTCGTCGGGGACGAGCGCGCCGACCTGCTCGTCGTCGGCGGCGGCTACAGCGGCCTGTGGACCGCCCTGCTCGCCAAGGAGCGCGACCCCGGCCGCGACGTCGTCCTCGTCGAGGGGCGCGAGATCGGCTGGGCCGCCTCCGGGCGCAACGGCGGCTTCTGCGCCGCGTCCCTCACCCACGGCGTGCCCAACGGCCTGGCCCGCTGGCCGGACGAGATCGCCAGGCTCGAGGAGCTGGGCGCCCGCAACCTCGACGGGATCGAGGCGGCCGTCGAGCGCTACGGCATCGACTGCGACTTCGAGCGCACCGGCGAGATCGACGTCGCGACGCAGCCGCACCAGCTCGCCGAACTCCACGAGATGTACGAGGAGATGGCCGCCCGCGGCCTCACCGGCTCCGCCGAGATGCTGGACGCGGACGAGCTGCGCGCGCAGGTCGACTCGCCGACCTTCCTCGGCGGCTTCTGGGACCGCGACGGCGTCGCCCTGCTGCACCCGGCGAAGCTCGCCTGGGGCCTCAAGCGCGTCTGCCGCGAGCTGGGCGTGCGCGTGTACGAGAACACGCCCGCGCTCCAGCTGGCCCCCGCCGGCGCGGGGATGGCGATCCGCACCCCGTACGGCAGGGTCTTCGCCCGCCATGTCGCGCTCGGCACGAACGTCTTTCCGTCCCTGGTCAAGCGGGTGCGCGCGTACACGGTCCCGGTGTACGACTACGCGCTCATGACCGAGCCGCTCTCGCCGGAGCAGCTGTCCGCCATCGGCTGGAAGAACCGCCAGGGCCTCGGCGACGCGGCCAACCAGTTCCACTACTTCCGGCTCTCCGCGGACAACCGCGTCCTGTGGGGCGGGTACGACGCGATCTACCCCTTCGGCGGCAAGGTGCGCGCCGAGTACGACCACCGCCCCGAGACGTACGCGAAGCTCGCCGGGCACTTCTTCACCTGCTTCCCGCAGTTGGAGGGCCTGCGGTTCACGCACGCGTGGGGCGGCGCCATCGACACGTGCTCGCGCTTCTCGGCGTTCTTCGGCACGGCGCACGGGGGCCGGGTCGCGTACGCCGCCGGATACACGGGCCTCGGCGTCGGCGCCACGCGCTTCGGCGCCGACGTGATGCTGGACCTCCTCGCGGGCGAGCGCACCGAGCGGACCGAGCTGGAGATGGTCCGCTCCAAGCCGCTGCCGTTCCCGCCCGAGCCGTTCGCCTGGACGGGGGTGACCCTGACCAAGTGGGCGCTGGCCCGCGCGGACGCCAACGCGGGCAAGCGGAACGTCTGGCTCAGGACGATGGACAAGCTGGGGCTCGGCTTCGACAGCTGACCCCCTGAGAGCGGTGGCCCGCGCGCGGCCGCCCGGTCGGCGCGCGGGTGGACATACGCCCGCCGTTGTCCACCGGCGCACGCCCCCACCGTGCCGTGACACGCTTCACTACCAGCCAGTAGCCGAATCCGCGTAACGCTCGGCTCCCGAAGCCCTCTCCCTCGTGTCAGGCATTCGTACGGCACATGGAGACAGGGAGGTCCGCCCATGAACGGTTCGGGCGCGAAATCGGCGGTGGAGTGGCTGGTGTCGGTGGCGCCGGATCCGGAGGCCTGCCGCTGGGAGTGGGAGCGCAACCCCTTGGGGGTCGCGCTGCTCCCGGCGGGCAGGCTCTGGGATGTTCTGATCCTGCCGGGCGAGCTGGGTCACCCCACCCTTGACGTGCTGACGCGGGTCGTGGACCGGCTGGGCCCGGTCCTCGCCGACTTCGGCGACGGCCGGATGGGGTTCTTTGTGCCGCCGGGCACGGTCGCCCGCTGGGTGGGCACGGGGGTGCGCGGCGCGGGGCGCGGCACCTGGATCGTGGTGCCCTTCCCGGGGCGCTCCACGGGCGCCGTGCGCTGGCTGATCCCACCGGACGGCTCGGGCACGCTGGTCGACCCGGCGCTGCTGGAGCTGGCGATGCACGAGGCGGCGGCGCGGATCGCGCGGGACGCGCGGGCTGAACGGGATGCCTGGGGCGCCGCCCCTCGTGACCCGGGTGAGCCGCGCCCCGAGTGACCCTTCGCCCCGTTCTCGGTGACAGGGCCTTGACAAGGGCATTGGTCTGGACCAACTTGAGTGTGTCCTGCTCTCCAACACCCCCACCTCTGGAGGCAGTTGTGGCACTCGTTCCTCGCCCGCGGGTTCGTCGTGGCTGGTCGCGCAGTTCCCCGCGCCCCTTCGGGGCGCTGGCGTTGGCGCTCGCGGTCTGCGGAGTGTCAGCGGTCCAGAGTCCGCAGGCGGCGGCTTCGGACCGGGCCCTGCCCACCCACGCCCTCGTCGGCTACCTCCACACCAGCTTCGCCAACGGCTCCGGCTACACGCGCCTCGCCGACACCCCGGCCAGCTGGGACGTCATCGACCTGGCCTTCGGCGAGCCGACCTCCGCGACGTCCGGCGACATCCGCTTCGGCCTCTGTCCCAGGACGGAGTGCCCGAACGTCGAGACGAAGGACGAGTTCAAGGCCGCCGTCAAGGCCAAACAGGCCCAGGGCAAGAAGGTCCTGATCTCCATCGGCGGCCAGAACGGCCAGGTCCAGCTCACCACCACCCAGGCCCGGGACAAGTTCGTCTCCTCCGTGTCGGCGATCATCGACGAGTACGGGCTCGACGGCCTGGACATCGACTTCGAGGGCCACTCCCTCTCCCTCAACGCGGGCGACACCGACTTCAAGAACCCCAGGAGCCCGGTGATCGTCAACCTCATCTCCGCCGTGAAGACCCTCAAGGCCAAGTACGGCCCCGGCTTCACCCTCACCATGGCGCCCGAGACCTTCTTCGTGCAGCTCGGCTACCAGCACTACGGCCCCGGCCAGTGGGGCGGCGACCCGCGCGCGGGCGCGTACCTGCCGGTCATCCACGCGCTGCGCGACGACCTGACCCTGCTGCACGTCCAGGACTACAACTCGGGCCCGGTCATGGGCCTCGACAACCAGTACCACCAGATGGGCGGCGCGGACTTCCACATCGCCATGACCGACATGCTCCTCACCGGCTTCCCGGTCAAGGGCAACGCGGCCAACGTCTTCCCGCCCCTGCCCCCCGAGAAGATCGCCATCGGCATGCCCGCGTCCCCGCAGGCGGGCAACGGCCACGTACCGCCCGGCGAGGTCAACAAGGCCCTCGACTGCCTCACCAAGAACACCAACTGCGGCTCCTACAAGCCCCACGGCAAGTGGCCCGCCCTGCGCGGCCTGATGACCTGGTCCATCAACTGGGACCGCTTCAACAACGGGGAGTTCTCGAAGAACTTCGACGCGTACTTCGGCTGAGCGACACGCCCCCGATGAGCACCCCGCACAGCAGCCAGCTCGCCAGGACGTCCGCGGGCCAGTGGTACCCGCGGACGACCAGGCCGAGCCCCACGGCGAGGTTCACCAGGGCCCAGACCGCGCCCAGGGCACGGGGAGCGCGCAGGAAGGGCAGGAGCAGCAGCGCGGCGGCGCCGTAGGCGACGGTGGCGGTGGCCGCGTGCCCGGAGGGGTAGTAGCCGGTGCCGTCCATGCCCGGCGGGGCGCCGCGGTCGACCGCGGCCTTCAGAGGTACGACCACGGCGGGCACGGCGGCCATGGCGACCACCGCCACCAGCGGCGCGAGCCACCAGCGGCACGCGCCGCTCCGGAAGCCGCGCCACACCGCGAACACGAGGGCGGCGACGAGCACCGGCAGCGCGACCGTCACGTTCCCCAGGTCGGCGAAGACCTCGGCGACGGACCGGGGCAGCACACCACCGGAGAGCGCGCGCCCAAGCCGCTCGTCGAGCCGGCGCGCGGGGCCGTCGGTGGTGATCTGCCAGGTGAGAAGGGCGAAGAGGAGGCCGCTCACCGCGAGGAGGAGCGCGCAAAGGGTCGGCCGCCCCGGAACAGGGGGGGTAGTTCCGGGGCGGCCGAGAGGACCGGGCTGGCGCGCGCCCCGGGGGGTTTGGGGCGGGTGGCCATCCGATCGGTGAGGAGTTCCGGAGCGCAGGGCCCCAGGAGTGTGCGCGAAGGCACGCCCAGGGCGGTGCTGGGGAGGCCCCGACCTGGTCTCGCTCACGGTCTCCCGTGAGCGGGGTGTTTCTCTCATCTGCAGAAACCGTACGTCAGTAGTTCGGGGGCCGACAGCCGGAAGGGCGTCCCGCCATGGGGCTCCCACACCTTCTTCACAGGCCCTGAACGTCACCGCAGGTCACGGACGGTGTACCAGGAGGGATCCGCACATGTCAGGAGGTGTGCCGGGCATGGCGCAGGGGCCGCCCCGCGGTGGGACGGCCCCTGCGCCAGAGGTGTGGACCGAGCGGCGCGTACGTCCGCGCCGGCGCGCGTCAGACCGTGGCGAACGCGGCCTCGATGATGTCCAGGCCCTCGTTCAGGAGGTCCTCGCCGATCACGAGCGGCGGCAGGAAGCGCAGGACGTTGCCGTAGGTGCCGCAGGTCAGGACGAGGAGGCCCTCGGCGTGGCAGGCCTTGGCGAGGGCGCCGGCCGCCTCCGGGTTCGGCTCCTTCGTCGCGCGGTCCTTGACCAGCTCGATCGCGATCATCGCGCCGCGGCCGCGGACGTCGCCGATGATGTCGAACTTCTCGGCCATCGCGGACAGGCGGGCCTTCATCGCGGACTCGATCTTCTTCGCCTTGGCGTTGAGGTCGAGTTCCTTCATCGTCTCGATGGCGCCGAGCGCGCCGGCGCAGGCCACCGGGTTGCCGCCGTAGGTGCCGCCGAGGCCGCCCGCGTGCGCGGCGTCCATGATCTCGGCGCGGCCGGTGACGGCGGCGAGCGGCAGGCCGCCCGCGATGCCCTTGGCCGTCGTGATCAGGTCCGGGACGATGCCCTCGTCCTCGCAGGCGAACCACTGGCCGGTGCGGCAGAAGCCGGACTGGATCTCGTCCGCGACGAAGACGATGCCGTTGTCGTTCGCGTACTGCACGATCTGGGGCAGGAACCCCTTGGCGGGCTCGATGAAGCCGCCCTCGCCGAGCACCGGCTCGATGATGATCGCGGCGACGTTGTCGGCGCCGACCTGCTTGTTGATCATGTCGATGGCCTGCTTGGCGGCCTCGGGCCCGGCGTTCTCGGCGCCGGTCGGCCAGCGGTAGCCGTACGCCACCGGCACGCGGTAGACCTCGGGCGCGAACGGGCCGAAGCCGTGCTTGTACGGCATGTTCTTCGCCGTCAGGGCCATCGTGAGGTTCGTCCGGCCGTGGTAGCCGTGGTCGAAGACGACGACGGCCTGGCGCTTGGTGTACGCGCGGGCGATCTTGACGGCGTTCTCGACGGCCTCGGCGCCGCTGTTGAAGAGGGCCGACTTCTTGGCGTGGTCGCCCGGGGTCAGCTCGGCGAGGGCCTCGGCGACCGCCACGTAACCCTCGTACGGCGTCACCATGAAACAGGTGTGGGTGAAGTCCGCGAGCTGCGCGGAGGCACGGCGCACGACGGCTTCGGCGGAGGCGCCGACGCTGGTCACCGCGATGCCGGAGCCGAAGTCGATCAGGCGGTTGCCGTCGACGTCCTCGATGATGCCGCCGCCCGCGCGGGCCGTGAACACGGGCAGCACCGAGCCCACGCCACCGGCGACCACGGCGGTCCTGCGGGCCTGCAACTCCTGGGACTTCGGCCCGGGAATGGCGGTGACGACGCGGCGCTCCTGGGGAATAGCGGTCATGAGAGCTCCTGGGGGTGGTGGGTCGTGCGGACGTCCTCGGGGCACGGCGGCTTTCCGGACGCGTATCTGGTCTTTCTCCGCAGGTTAGGGGCGGCGGGTGGGGGCGGGCATGCTCCATGGGGGAGAGGTTCGGCGTGGTGGTTGTCCGTGGTGGACATAGCCGGCGGCGAGGCGCCGCGGACGCCGGTCCGTGGGGTGATCGGCGTGCGCGCGGCCCAACGGCGGCACGCGGGCACTAGATTGAGCCGCGCACCAGCACACAGGGCCATGACAGGGCAGGTCAGGGGGCAAGGGCCATGACTTCCGACGGCACGTACGACGCTCGCGGCACGCATGCCACTCCGGTGCCGCGCGTGGCGCCGCCGCGCGGCGGCGCCACCGGGGATGCGGCTCCCGCCGTGCCGCCCAGGCCCGCGCGGGCGCCCGGCGCGCCGCCGCACACCCAGGGCGAGGAGTTCCTCGCCTGGCTGCGCACGCCCCGGCCGAAGGCGGCACCCGGCGTCTGGCGGTTCGGGCACGTGCCCCGGCCCGAGCAGGAGCCCGAGGTCATCCCGACCCGGCAGCTCCTCACGGGCGCGGGCATCGCGTTCCTCGTGGGCTGGCTGATCTGGTCGCTGCTCAACAACAACTACCTGGGTAGCTGGTGGATCGTTCCGCTGGAACTGTTCACACCGGACTCCTGGCGCACGAGCGACAGCCAGCTCGTCAACCTCATCGTCTGGGACGGCTACACCCTCCTCGTCGTGCTCGCCATCATGATCGGCGTCGGCAAGGTGGGCCGCTGGGACGAGATCTGGCGCCGCTTCGTCGCCCCGCGCCTGCGCGGCAAGGCGTCGGTGGACCCGGAGCCCGCGCCCGAGGAGGATCCCGCCCAGTGGCCGAAGCTGCGGGCCGGGGGCGCGGGGGCCGCCGCCGACCGGCTCGCCGCCGACGCCCGCGCGGGGCTGATGCGGGACATCGACGCCGCCCGCATCGCCCGCGCCTGGCGCTCCGTGCGCTCGGGGAACAACTCACTCGCCGCGTTCACCGACGCCGTCGTGCGCGACGGCGCCGCCGCCTGCCCGCACCCCTCCGGGGACCGCGACCTGCCCGCGCGGGCCGCCCGGCACGACCTCGCCACCGCGCAGGTGCGGCTCGGCACCACCGTGGACGACCCGCGCAACCCGTACGCCTACCGCGGCGCGGGCCTGGCCGTCGGCCCCGGCCTCATCGGCACCTCGCTGCTCGCCGTCGGGCCCGCGGGCTCCGGCAAGACCGGCAGCGTCGTCTGGCCGATCGCCGAGGGCTTGTGCCTCCAGGCGCTCGCCGGGCGCGCCGCCGTCGTGGTGGTCGGCGCGGCGGGCGCGGGACTCGGCCCCGGCGACGACTACGACGTGGTCGTCCGCATCGGACAGGCCGAGTCCGTGTACGACCTCGACCTGTACGGCGGCGCCACCGACCCGGACGAGGCGGCAGCGATGCTCGCCGAGGCGCTCGTGGGTGACCTCAGCGAGCACGGCGCTGCGCATCCGGGCGCCGACACCCGCCGCTCGACGACCGTCCTCGCCCAGCTCCTCGGCCCGTACCGCACGGTCCACGGCAGGTTCCCCTCCGTGCCCGAGCTGCGCGCCCTGCTCGACGGCATCCCCGAACCGCTCGACGCCCTGCGCAAGGGGCTCCAGGAGCTGGGGCACGAGGTCATGCTGCGCGAACTCGACGCCCGCGCGCGCCAGTCGGGTCACCCCGGCGACATCGGCGCCACCCTCGCGGACCGGCTCGCGCTGCTCGACCGGCCCGCGTTCGCCGCCTTCTTCGACACCTCGGGCCAGAGCACCCCGTTCTCGCTGCGGGCCCTCGACCACCCCGTGCGGGTCCGCATCGACCTGCCCGAACGCGGCCACGCCGACGCCTCGCGGATCCTCGCCCGGCTCGTCCTCGCCCAGTTCACGACCAGCGCCGCCGCGCGCGAGGACCGCTCGCTCTTCGCCTGCCTCGTCCTCGACGACGCCACCGGCACGGTCACGCCCGAGGCGGTCCGCAGGATCCAGCGGCTCAGGTCGGCCAACGCGGGCGTCGTCATGACCCTGCGGACCCTCGACGACGTGCCGCGCCCGCTGCGCACGCCGCTGCTCGGCGCCGTCGGCTGCCGCATGGCCCTGTCCGGGCTCACCCCCTGGGACGGACAGGACTTCGCGGAGGTGTGGGGCAAGGAGTGGACCGAGGCACGGGACATCACCGACCGGCAGATCATCGCCGAGACCCCCGCGGGCAAGGTCCTGCACGTGCTGCGCCGGGTGATCACGGGGCGCGCGCCCACCGCCCGCGCGGTCACCGTCCGCCAGGTCGAGCGCGAGCGCTGGTCGGCCTCCGAGCTGGCCCACGCGGTGCCGCCGGGGCACGCGGTCCTGTCCCTGACGGACGTACGAGGAGAGCACGCGCCGCCGTTGCTGGTGGACCTGCGGAGCTGACGGGCCCGGGCTCCGGGTTCCGGGTCCCGGGTTCCGGGTTCCGCCGGGGGACATACCAGGCAGGGCGCCCGTGGCGACCGTACGGTGAGGCAGAATCGACGGTAGCCGTCCTACGCGGCGGCCAAGAGATCACGGGCCGCACGGTGCGCTCGCCGGGCGCCCACGTGACCACCGGCCGCCGCCGCGACACCGGCCCCACCCGTTCCACGCCCGGCCCACCACCCGCACGGCGGTCCGCCGACCCGGCGCCCGCCCCCGTCGTCGTACGACCTGAAGGTCCCATGCCCCCCACGCTCGCCTCGCTCGTCCAGCACTCCGCGCTCAAACTCACCGTGCGCGCCGGCGAGGACCGCCTGGACACCCCCGTGCGCTGGGCCCACGTCAGCGAGCTGGCCGACCCCGTCCCGTACATGGAGGGCGGCGAACTGCTCCTGATCACCGCGCTCCAGCTGGACGCGGAGAACCCCGAGGCGATGCGGCGGTACGTGAAGCGGCTCGCAGGCGCGGGCGTCATCGGCCTCGGCTTCGCCGTCGGGGTGAACTACCCCGACATCCCCGCGGCCCTCGTCGACGCGGCCACCGAGGAGGACCTGCCGCTCATCGAGGTGCCGCGCCGCACCCCCTTCCTCGCCATCAGCAAGGCCGTGTCGGCCGCCATCGCCGCCGACCAGTACCGCGCCGTCACCGCGGGTTTCGCCGCCCAGCGCGAGCTGACCCGGCAGGCCCTCGGGGACGGCCCGGAAGGGCTGCTCGGCGCGCTCGCCGGACAGGTCGACGGCTGGGCCGCGCTGTACGACGCCTCCGGCGCCGTCGTCGCCACCGCGCCCGAGTGGGCCGCCCGCCGCGCCGCCCGGCTCACCCCTGACGTGGAGCGCCTGCGCGAGCGGACCGCCCCCGCCAGCCTCGTCGTGGCCGGGGCCGAGGACCGCGTCGAGCTGCACTCCCTGGGCACCGGGCGCCGTCCGCGCGCGGCCCTCGCCGTGGGCACGGCCTCGACCCTCGGCACCGCCGAGCGGTACGCCGTGCACTCCGCGATCGCCCTGCTCACCCTCACCACCGAGCGCTCCCGCTCCCTCCAGGCCGCCGAGGCCCGCATCGGCTCCGCCGTCCTGCGCATGCTGCTCGCCGGGGAGCCGGACCACGCCCGGGCCGTCGCCGGTGACCTGTACGGCGGGCTGCTCGACGCGCCCTTCCGGCTCGCGGTGGCCGAGGCCGTGGCGCCCTCGGCCGCCGACGAGGAGGGCGCCTGGGCCGCGGGGCTCGTCGACGCCGTCGAGGCCGCGGCCGCGCGCTGCGGCGAGGCCCTGCTCGTGGTGCCGTACGGCGAGCGCCTCGTGCTGCTCGTCGGCGACGGCGGGGCGGCGCAGCGGGCCGCCGTCGAGCACATGGCGCGGGCGGAGGCCGGCAGCCCCGAGCAGGCCGAAGGACCCGGGCTCCTGATGGGGCTCTCCGCGCCCGCGGGGACTGTCGCGGCCGCGCCCGCCTACAAGCAGGCCGAGCAGGCGCTCTCCGTGGCGCGGCGGCGCGGCAAGGCCCTCGTCGAGCACGAGGAGCTGGCCGCGGGCTCCGTCCTTCCGCTGCTCGCGGACGACGCGGTACGGGCGTTCGCGGACGGCCTGCTGCGCGCCCTGCGCGAGCACGACGCGACGGGGCGCGGGGACCTGGTCGCCTCGCTGCGGGCGTGGCTGTCGCGGCACGGTCAGTGGGACGCGGCGGCGGCGGACCTCGGGGTGCACCGGCACACGCTGCGCTACCGCATGCGGCGCGTCGAGGAGATCCTGGGGCGCTCCCTGGACGACCCGGACGTCCGCATGGAGCTGTGGCTGTCCCTCAAGGCGACGGCACCGGTGGACTAGGTGTATTGATCACGAGCGTTGTTGACACTGGCCGGGCTTGATCATGGCGAAGGCCCCCGTGTGTGGTGGAGGTGTCGAATCTTCACCGCACGGAGG